>DASWBF010000121.1:0-18993 GCA_036390735.1 Mycobacterium sp.
GCTGGTACTACGCGTGGACACCGGGCACCGGCTATCTGGCCAACCTGCTGCCGGACGGCAGCGCGCCGCTGACACATCAGATCCCGTCGCTGGGCATCATCGTGCTCGCCGAGGTGTGGAAGACCACGCCGTTCATGGCGCTGTTGCTGCTCGCCGGTCTGGCGCTGGTACCCGAAGAGCTGATGCGGGCGGCCCAGGTGGACGGCGCGGGGGCCTGGAAGCGGCTCGTCAAAGTCACGCTGCCGCTGATCAAGCCCGCGATCCTGGTGGCGCTGCTGTTCCGCACCCTCGATGCGTTCCGCATCTTCGACAACATCTACATCCTCACCGGCGGCGCTAACAACACCGGCTCGGTGTCAATCCTGGGCTACGACAACCTGTTCAAGGCCTTCAACCTCGGGCTGGGCTCGGCGATCAGCGTGCTGATCTTCTTGTGTGTCGCGGTGATCGCGTTCATCTTCATCAAGCTGTTCGGGACGTCGGCGCCCGGAGCGGACGACGGGAATCGCTGAGATGGCAGAACGAGTCGGCGCCGGGCGAAAAGCGTGGTGGGTGATCGTCGACGTCCTGGTGGTGGTCTACGCGCTGTTTCCGGTGCTGTGGATCCTGTCGCTGTCGCTGAAGCCCACGTCTACCGTCAAGGACGGCAAGCTGATTCCAACCGAGATCACGGTCGACAACTATCGGGGCATCTTCCGTGGCGACTTGTTCGGCCCGGCGCTGCGCAATTCGATCGGTATCGGGCTCATCACCACGGTGATCGCGGTGGTGATCGGCGCGATGGCCGCCTATGCCGTTGCGCGACTGGCGTTTCCGGGCAAACGGCTGCTGGTCGGTGTGGCGCTGCTGATCGCGATGTTCCCCCAGATATCGCTGGTGTCACCGTTGTTCGACATCTCGCGGGCACTCGGCCTGTTCAACACCTGGCCGGGCTTGATCATCCCGTACATCACATTCGCTCTGCCACTGGCCATCTACACGCTTTCCGCGTTCTTCCGGGAGATCCCCTGGGACCTGGAGAAGGCGGCCAAGATGGACGGCGCCACGCCGTTTCAGGCGTTTCGCAAGGTGATCGTTCCGCTGGCCGCGCCGGGCATCGTCACCGCGGCGATCCTGGTGTTCATCTTCGCCTGGAACGACCTGCTGCTGGCGATCTCGCTGACTGCCACCACGGCGTCGATCACTGCGCCGGTGGCGATCGCGAATTTTCCGGGAAGTTCTCAGTTCGTCGAGCCCACCGGATCCATCGCGGCCGGCGCGATGGTGATTACGGTTCCGATCATTGTTTTTGTTCTAATCTTCCAACGACGGATCGTCGCCGGGCTGACCTCCGGCGCAGTGAAGGGGTAGTCGATGGCCGAGATTGTGTTGGACAGGGTGGCGAAGAGTTACCCCGACGGCACGACGGCCGTGGCCGACCTGTCGCTCCAGATCGCCGACGGCGAGTTCATCATCCTGGTCGGCCCGTCGGGCTGCGGAAAATCCACGACGCTCAACATGATCGCCGGACTCGAGGAGATCACGTCGGGGGAGTTGCGCATCGACGGTCAGCGGGTCAACGAGAAAGCGCCGAAAGACCGCGACATCGCGATGGTCTTCCAGTCGTACGCGCTCTACCCGCACATGACGGTGCGCCAGAACATCGCGTTCCCATTGACTTTGGCCAAGATGAAGAGGGCCGAGATCGCCTCGAAGGTCGAAGAAACCGCGAAAATCCTTGATCTGACCGAGCATTTGGACCGCAAGCCTGCCAGTCTGTCCGGCGGTCAGCGGCAGCGGGTCGCGATGGGCCGCGCGATCGTGCGCAATCCAAAGGCGTTCCTGATGGACGAGCCGCTGTCCAACCTCGACGCCAAGCTGCGAGTGCAGATGCGCAGCGAAATCTCTCGGCTGCAGCGGCGACTGCGCACCACCACCGTGTATGTGACGCACGACCAGACCGAGGCGATGACGCTGGGCGATCGTGTCGTGGTGTTGCTCGCCGGCGTCGCGCAACAAATCGGCGCCCCACAAGAGCTTTACGACAAGCCGGTAAACCTGTTCGTGGCCGGGTTCATCGGATCGCCGTCGATGAACTTCTTTCCGGCGCAGCTGACCGGCGTGGGAGTCAGCCTGCCGTTCGGTGAGATCACGCTGACCCAGGAAGTGCTCGACGTCGTTGCGCAACACCCGAAGCCCAACAACGTGATCGTCGGAGTTCGGCCGGAACACCTCGAAGACGCGAACCTGATCGACACGTACCAGCGGCTGCGCGCGCTGATCTTCGAGGTCGGTGTCGACATCGTCGAGTCGCTGGGCGCCGAGAAGATCGTGCACTTCACTATCGAGGGTGCGTCGGCGCACTCGGCTCAGCTCGCCGAGTTGGCCGCCGACTCCGGAGTCGGCGAAAACGATTTCGTCGCAAGGCTTCCCGCGGAGTCGAGCGCAGCCGCCGGCGAGCGGATCGAATTAGCTTTCGACACATCGAAACTCGCGATCTTCGACGCCGATTCCGGTGCGAATTTGACGATTCCACGCTCCACCGAGTGACGGACGTCGCCGCCGACGTTCGCGCTCATCTGCGGGCGGACTTCGCGCGCGCCGGCGAGCCCGACGCCGCCAGTGTCACGTTTCTCGGCGTGGAGCCGGTTGACGTGCTTCGCTTCGGCCCTGACACACACGGCGTCGTCCATTACGCGTCAGTCGGCGGCTCGCGGCACGCCGATGGCAACCCGGCCGAGGTGGTGATCAGCCTGCGAAGCGGCGCGAACCTGCCCGGCTTGGCGCGCAGCGTGGCCGTGGTGGCCGCCGCCCCGGCCGTCGAGGGGCTGGTACTGACCCCGGACGCGCTCGTCGACCTCGGCCAGCCGCTCTGGCAAGGCGCGCCGTTCACCGCAGTTCTGTTGGCAGACAGCGTAATTGACGACATGCCACCCGTGGTGTTCCTGAGTGCGACCCCGATCACGCCGACCGAGGCGCCGTGGGTGCGGCTCAAGGGCGTCGACGCGATGCGGCAGGCTTGGCAGCAGGACGGGGTCGACGTTCTCGACCCGGCGCGGAAAGCGAGTTCGCCTGCGGGCTAGAGCCACTTGTTCTTGCGGAAGATGTGATGCAGGGTCAGGCAGATGACCACTATCAGGGTCAGCACCGCCGGATAACCCCACGTCGCCTTCAACTCCGGCATGTGTTCGAAGTTCATCCCGTAGATGCCCGCGATTGCCGTCGGCACCGCGGCGATCGCCACCCACGCCGAGATCTTGCGCATGTCGACGTTCTGCTGCATCGCGACCTTCCCGAGCGCCGCCTGCACCAGCGAGCTGAGCATGTCGTCGTAGCTGACGATCCGGTCGGAGGCCTTGATGTTGTGGTCGAGCACGTCGCGCATGTACCGCCGGACCTCGATCGAGACGAGGTCGTTGTGGTCGGTGGCCAGCCGCTGCAGCGCGACCGTCAGCGGGCTCACTGACCGGCGCAGCTCGGCGACCTCGCGCTTGAGCAGGTAGATGCTTTCGATATTGGTCCGGGCGCGCGGCGAGAAGATTTCGACCTCCATCGCGTCGACGTCGACTTCGAGCATGTCGGTGACCTCGAGATAGTGGTCGACGACATGGTCGGCGATCGCGTGCATCACCGCGTACGGGCCCAGCTTCAATGTCGACGACGGCGACGTCTCCAGTTGGCTGCGCAGGCCCTTGAGCCCACTGAAGTCGCCGTGCCGGACGGTGACCACGAAATCGCGTCCGATGAAGATCATGATCTCGCCGGTCTCGACGATCTCGCGGGCCTTGGTCATCGACTCGTGCTCGACGTACTTCACCGTCTTCAGCACCATGAACAGCGTCTCGTCGTAGCGCTCGAGCTTCGGCCGCTGATGCGCATGAACTGCGTCTTCGACGGCGAGCTCGTGCAAGCCGAACACATCTGCGACCGCCTGCATCTGGTGTTCGTCGGGCTCGTGCAGCCCGATCCAGACGAACGCCTCATTGCCCGCCTTCTCGAGTTCGTGCACCTTCTTCAGCGCGCCGGCGTGCGTGTACTTGCCCGGCAATCGCTGGCCGTCGAGATAGATCCCGCAGTCGACCGTGGCGCGGGCGACCGGGACGTGAATGGACCGTGCGTCCGGCGCACTGGCCTTGGCCCGCACAACTGGTCGAAGTGATGGAGGCAACGCGCGAAACGATGGCATCGGGACACCTCCCGTCGCGCGCAGGTATGGTCCAGCGTCGCTCAATGCTACGCGCCCCGCCTCCCCATTTCCCCGCGAGCGTGCATGTTCGTACCCCGACACCAACGCCGGTGCGGAGCCTGCAAACCTGCACGCTCGTGGGCCAGACGTAGCCGAAGATTCGAGGCCGACGGCGGTGCGCTAGTTTCGTCCCGGACCCAACCCCCCGACGAGGAGCAACCTGACGTGAGCACAACTCCCCTCAAGGTCGCCGTCACCGGCGCCGCCGGCCAGATCGGCTACAGCCTGCTGTTCCGCCTGGCCAGCGGCGAGCTGCTGGGGGCCGACCGCCCGATCGAGCTGCGTCTGCTCGAGATCGAGCCCGCACTGAAGGCCCTCGAAGGTGTCGTGATGGAGCTCGACGATTGCGCCTTCCCGCTCCTGGCTGGCGTGCAGATCGGCGCGGACCCGAACAAGATTTTCGACGGCGCGAACCTGGCCCTGCTCGTGGGTGCCCGCCCGCGCGGACCGGGCATGGAGCGCAGCGACCTGCTGGAGGCCAATGGCGCGATCTTCACCGCACAGGGCAAGGCGCTGAACGAGGTTGCGGCCGAGGACATCCGCATCGGCGTCACCGGCAACCCGGCCAACACCAACGCGCTGATCGCGATGAGCAATGCGCCCGACATCCCGCGCGAGCGGTTTTCGGCGCTGACCCGCCTCGACCACAACCGCGCGATCAGTCAGCTGGCCAAGAAGACTGGCGTCGCGGTCACCGACATCAAGAAGATGACGATCTGGGGCAATCACTCCACCACCCAGTACCCCGACGTGTTCCACGCCGAGATCGGTGGCAAGAACGCGGCCGAGGTCGTCAACGACCCGGACTGGATCGAGAATGACTTCATCCCGACAGTCGCCAAGCGCGGAGCGGCCGTTATCGCCGCGCGCGGCGCCTCCTCGGCCGCGTCGGCCGCGTCGGCGACCATCAACGCCGCCCGCGACTGGCTGCTCGGCACTCCCGACGGCGACTGGGTGTCGATGGCGGTTACCTCCGACGGCAGCTACGACGTGCCCGAGGGCCTGCTCTCGTCGTTCCCCGTGACCACCAAGGACGGCAACTGGACGATCGTTCAGGGCCTCGACATCGACGAGTTCTCCCGTGCCCGGATCGACAAGTCGACTGCCGAGCTTGCCGACGAGCGCAAGGCGGTCACCGAGCTCGGCCTGATCTGAACGCGCAGTACCCTGAGGCCGTGTCCAAACACATGCCGCAAACAGTGAAAGGTCCGCCAGCGAACACCCAGCCGATCGTCCTCTCCGACGACGAGCTCTTCGAGGCCCACGTAGGCGGCAAGCTTTCCGTTGAGCTGAAGGCCCCGCTGGACACTCAGCGCGCCCTGTCGATCGCGTACACCCCGGGCGTCGCGCAGGTCAGTCGCGCGATCGCCGCCGACCACACGCTGGCCGCCCGCTACACCTGGGCGCATCGGCTGGTAGCCGTGGTCAGCGACGGCAGCGCGGTGCTCGGGCTCGGTGACATCGGCGCAGCCGCAGCGCTTCCGGTGATGGAGGGCAAGAGCGCGTTGTTCAAGGCATTCGGCGGGCTGGACTCGATCCCGATCGTGTTGGACACCAAGGACCCCGACGAGATCGTCGAAACCCTGGTGCGGCTGCGGCCCACATTCGGCGCCGTCAGCCTCGAAGACATCTCTGCGCCGCGCTATTTCGAGATCGAACGGCGTGTCATCGAGGCGCTGGACTGCCCGGTCATGCACGACGATCAGCACGGCACCGCGATGGTCGTGCTCGCGGCGATGCTGGGCGCCACCAAGCTGCTCGACCGCGACATGGCGTCGCTTCGGGTGGTGATCTCCGGTACCGGAGCCACCGGCGTGGCATGCGCGAATCTGCTTCTCGCCATGGGGATTTCAGACATCATCGTCCTCGATTCGCACGGCATTCTTCATTCCAGCCGCGACGACATGAACGGCGTCAAGGCCGAGCTTGACTAGACGCCTTCTCGGCGCGCTGCTGGCGGTCGCGCTGCTGATGGCCGGCTGCGCCGATCGGCAACCACCGCGCGACGTGGTGGTCGGAGCCGGCGCCGACGCCGAATCGGCGGTGCTCGCCGAGTTGTACGCCGCGGCGTTGCGCTACCGCGGATCGCCGGCACGCGTCGAGCGTCTGCCAGACCCTGTCGCAGGGCTTGACAGCGGAGAGGTCAGTGTGGTGCCCGGGTTCACGGGTCGGCTGCTGCAGCGATTCTCGCCCGGCAGCAAGGCAATCGAGGACAAGGACGTCTACCGCGCGATGGTGTCCGCGCTGCCCGAAGGCATCGCCGCGGGGGATTACGCGATGTCGGCCGAGGACAAGCCTGCCGTGGCCGTGGCGAGAACGACCGCTGACGCATGGGGCGGACGGGACTTGGCGGTGCTGGTGCGCCACTGCTCACAGGTGACGACGGGGTCGGTGGCCGGCGCGCAACCGCCGACGCGGGTCGGTAGTTGCACACTGGCCGCCCCACGCGAATTTCCCACGGAGGCAGAACTTTTCGACGCGCTGAGGGCCAACCAGATCAACGCCGCGTGGACCACCACCGCGTCACCCGACATACCCGTCGACGTGGTGGTGCTCGCCGACCGTCCGCCGCCGATGGTGCGGGCCGAGAACGTGGTGCCGCTGTACCGCCGAAACGAACTGTCCGAGCAGGAAATGCTGGCCCTCAACGAGGTTGCCGGGGAGCTCGACACCAGCGCGCTGGCCGACATGCGTCGCCACGTGGCGCAGGGGGCCGATCCGCGGCAGGTGGCCGACGGATGGCTGGCGGCCCACCCGCTAGGTCGATGAGCGCTGCGACGGCATCGCCCGGGTGGTGACCGCGGAGAACAGCCGCTGGTAGCCCGAACCGGTCAGCCGCACGATGATGTCGAGCACCTTGGCATCTGGGCCTACCAGCACCCGAGCCTTGTTCTTGCGCACTCCGTCGAGGATGATCCGCGCCGCCTTCTGCGGTGACGTGTTGGCCAGCCTCTTGTCGAACGTCTGAACCATTTCGTCCTTGTCGAAGCCCTCGACCGCGGTCATGTTGCGCACGATGTTGGTCTTGATGCCGCCGGGATGCACGGTGGTCACCTTCACCGGGTGGCGGGCGAGGATCATCTCCTGGCGCAGCGCCTCGGTGAACCCGCGGACCGCGAACTTCGCCGAGTTGTACGCCGCCTGGCCGGGCACCGAGAACAGCCCGAAGACGCTGGAGACGTTGACGACGTGCCCGTCGCCGGACGCGATCAGATGCGGCAGGAAGGCCTTGGTGCCGTTGACGACGCCCCAGAAGTCGACATCCATCACCCGCTCGATGTCCTTGAACTGGCTGGTCTCGACGTCGCCATTGAACGCGATACCGGCGTTGTTGTAGATCTGGTTGACCGTGCCGAAGTGGTCGTTGACCGCGTCGGCGTAGGCCAGGAACGCCTCGCGCTCGGTGACGTCGAGGCGGTCGGTCTTCACTGGCGCCCCGATGGCCTTGAGCCGCTCCTCGGTGCCGGCCAAGCCGTCGACCTCGACGTCGCTGATCGCCAGCTTGGCGCCTGACCGCGCCAATTCGATGGCCAGCGCCTGGCCGATCCCCGAGCCGGCTCCCGTGACGACGGCAACTTTCCCGGCAAACCCCTGCATGATCACCCCATCCATCCGCGAGCTTGTGGCCGTCACTTTACGCACGCTCGCGGGAACGCTGAGTCCGCGGATTCGGTAACGCGGGCGGTCCCCGCTACGATCCCCAAGTCATGACAAACAAATTTGCTGCGGCCGTCGGGTCGGTGCTGGTTTCCGGGGGTCTCGTCGCAGCGGCTATGGGGCTCGCCGCCCCGGCGCAGGCCGACACGACCACGACCACCGACACCTTCGTCGATGCGCTGACCAGCGCCGGGCTGGACAACGTCGTCTCGGGCGACGCCGTCGCGCTCGGACAGTCGATCTGTCCGATGCTGGCCGATACGGGTCAGAACACCGCGGATGTCGCCTCGAAGGTCGCCGATGTCGGCGGCATGTCGCTGGGCCCCGCGACGATGTTCACCGGGATCGCGATCTCGATGTGGTGCCCAGGCGCCATCGCCCGGATCGGCAACGGGCAGATCGACGGCATACCGGGGCTGGACAGCTTGCCGGCGCTCAACGGCCTGATCCCCGGCCTGTAGCCCGCACGTTCGTTGCGCGCGAGCGTGCGCTGTTGTACCTGAAAACATCGGTGTGTCGGGGTACAGACATGCACGCTCGCGCAAAGAAGGGCTACGCGAACGCTTCGTCGAGGATTTCCTGCTGCTCGACGGCGTGCACCTTCGCCGAGCCGGATGACGGCGCCGACATCGCACGCCGGGAGATCCGTTTGATGTCCTTGAGCTCCGGTACCAGCTCGGGCAGCGCCAGCCCGAACGTCGGCCATGCGCCCTGGTTGGCCGGCTCCTCCTGCACCCAGAAGTACTCGTCGACGTTCGGATACTGGTCGAGCGTGTTGGGCAGCCGGTAGCGGGGGATCGGATACAGCTGCTCGACCCGCACGATCGCGATGTCGTCGCGCTTGTCCTTGGCCTTGCGCGCAACCAGTTCGTAGTAGAGCTTGCCGCTAACCAACAGCATCCTCTTGACCTTGCTGCGGTCGCCGTCGCCGAACTCGTAGGTAGGCTCTTCGAGCACCGAGCGGAACTTCATCTCGGTGAACTCGCGGATGTCGGAGACGGCGGCCTTGTTGCGCAGCATCGACTTCGGCGTGAACACGATCAGCGGCCGGTGAATATTGTCCAGCGCGTGGCGGCGCAGCAGATGGAAATAGTTGGCCGGCGTGGACGGCTGCGCCACGGTCATCGACCCCTCGGCGCACACCTGCAGGAACCGCTCGATGCGGCCCGACGTGTGGTCGGGGCCCTGGCCCTCGTGCCCGTGCGGGAGCAGCACCACCACGTCGGACGTCTGGCCCCACTTCGCTTCACCTGAGCTGATGAACTCGTCTATCACCGACTGCGCGCCGCTGATGAAGTCGCCGAACTGCGCCTCCCACAACACCAGGGCGTCCGGGTCGCCCAGCGAGTAGCCGTATTCGAAGCCGACCGCGGCGTATTCGGATAGCGGCGAGTCGTACACCATGAACCGGCCGCCGGTGGGGTTGCCGTCCTCGTCGGTGGCCAGCACCTGCAGCGGCGTGAACTCCTTGCCCGTCTTGCGGTCGATGATCACCGAATGGCGCTGGCTGAACGTGCCGCGGCGGCTGTCCTGCCCGGTCAACCGTACGGTGCGGCCCTCGGCGACCAGCGTGCCGAGCGCCAGCAACTCACCGAATGCCCAGTCGACCTTGCCGTTGTAGGCCATCTCGCGACGCTTTTCCAGCCCGGTCTTCACCCGCGGGTGAACCGTGAAGCCCTCCGGGAACGCCAGATGCGCATCGCCGATGCGGGCCAGCAGCGACTTCTCGACCGCCGTGGACAGGCCTCGCGGCAGCTGCTGCTCCGCCTCTACGGACTCGCTGGGTTCGATCTCGTGCTTCTCCAGTTCCCGCACTTCGTTGAAGACCTGCTCGAGTGGCCCCTGGTAGTCGCGCAACGCGTCCTCGGCCTCTTTGATCGAGATGTCGCCGCGGCCGATCAACGCCTCGGTGTACGTCTTGCGCACGCCGCGCTTGGTGTCGATGACGTCGTACATCGCCGGCTGGGTCATCGACGGGTCGTCGCCCTCGTTGTGACCGCGGCGGCGGTAGCAGATCATGTCGATGACGACGTCCTTCTTGAACTTCTGCCGGAAGTCCACGGCCAGCCGCGCCACCCACTCGCTGGCTTCTGGATCGTCGCCGTTGACGTGGAAGATCGGCGCGCCGATCATCTTCGCGACGTCGCTGCAGTACTCCGACGACTTCGCGTCGCTCGGCGATGTGGTGAAGCCGATCTGGTTGTTGACGATGATGTGGATCGTGCCGCCGGTGCGGTAACCGCGCAGCAGCGCCAGGTTCAGCGTCTCGGCGACCACGCCCTGCCCGGCGAATGCGGCGTCGCCATGCAGCATCAATGGCATGACGGTGAACCCGTCCTCCGCATCGCCCTTTTCGATCAGGTCCTGCTTTGCCCGCACCAGCCCCTCGAGGACGGGGTCGACGGCCTCCAGGTGAGACGGGTTGGCGGTCAGCGAGACCTCGATGTCGTTGTCGCCGAACATCTGGATGTACGTGCCGTGGGCGCCGAGGTGGTACTTCACATCACCCGAGCCGTGCGCCTGCGACGGGTTCAAGTTGCCTTCGAACTCGCTGAAGATCTGCGAGTACGGCTTGCCGACGATGTTCGCCAGCACGTTGAGCCGTCCGCGGTGCGGCATCCCGACCACCACTTCGTCGAGCGCGTGTTCGGCGGCCTGGTCGATCGCCGCGTCCATCACCGGAATGACGGTCTCGGCGCCTTCGAGCGAAAAACGTTTCTGCCCAACGTATTTGGTCTGCAGGAAGGTCTCGAACGCCTCGGCCGCGTTGAGCTTGGAGAGGATGTACTTCTGCTGAGCGACGATCGGCTTCTCGTGCTTGACCTCGATGCGTTCCTGCAGCCACTTCTGCTGCTCGGGCTCGAGGATGTGGGTGTATTCGATGCCGATGTGGCGGCAGTACGCGTCGCGCAGCAGGCCTAGCACGTCGCGCAACTTCTTGTACTCGGCGCCGCCGAAGCCGCCGACCTTGAACACCCGGTCCAGGTCCCACAGCGTCAGACCGTGCGTCGCGATGTCGAGATCGGGGTGGCTGCGGAACCGCGTCTTGTCCAGGCGCAGCGGGTCGATGTCGGCCATCAGGTGGCCGCGGTTGCGGTAGGCCGCGATCAGCTCGATGACGCGGGCGTTCTTGTCGACGATCGGGTCCGGGTTGTCGGTGCGCCACCGGACCGGCTCGTACGGGATGCCGAGCTCGTGGAAGATGTCGTCCCAGAAATCGTCGGAGAGCAGCAGCTGGTGGACCGTGCGCAGGAAGTCGCCGGACTCCGCGCCCTGGATGATGCGGTGGTCGTAGGTCGACGTCAACGTCACCAGCTTGCCGACGCCCAGCTCCGCGATCCGCTCCTCGCTGGCACCCTGGAACTCGGCGGGGTATTCCATCGCGCCAACGCCGATGATCGCGCCCTGGCCGCGCATCAGCCGCGGCACCGAGTGCACGGTGCCGATGGTGCCGGGGTTGGTCAACGAGATCGTCACACCGCCGAAGTCCTCGGCCGTCAGCTTGCCGTCGCGGGCCCGCCGCACGATGTCCTCGTATGCGGTGATGAATTGGCCGAACCGCATGGTGTCGGCCTTCTTGATGCCGGCGACGACGAGTTGGCGGTTGCCGTCCTTGCCATGCAGGTCGATGGCCAGGCCCAGGTTGGTGTGGGCCGGCGTGATGACGTTCGGCTTGCCGTCGACTTCGGCGTAGTGGCGGTTCATGTTCGGGAACTTCTTGACCGCAGCCACGATCGCGTATCCGAGCACGTGCGTGAACGAGATCTTGCCGCCGCGTGTCCGCTTGAGGTGGTTGTTGATGACGGTGCGGTTGTCGATCATCAACTTAGCCGGAACGGCGCGCACGCTGGTGGCCGTCGGCACGTCCAGCGACGCCGACATGTTCTTGACCACCGCGGCCGCGGCGCCGCGAAGCACCTGCACCTCGTCGTCGGGTGCCACACTCACGGGTGCCTTCGCGGCCGGCTTTGCCTCCTGCTTCGGCTCGGCCTTCGCCTGCCCGTCGGCTGGCGGCTTGTCGATGGTTTCGGCCGGTTTCGGCTGCGGCTCTTGGGTCTTCTCCGTCTTCTGCGTCGTCTCGGTCTGCTGGCCGTTTCCGGTCGGTTCGGGTGAGTAGTCGACGAGGAACTCGTGCCAGCTCGGGTCGACCGACGAGGGATCGTCGCGGAACTTGCGGTACATCTCTTCGACGAGCCACTCGTTTTGCCCGAATGGCGAAGGTGAACTGCTCACAGCGGCTGCTCGCCTCGATTCCTCTGTCGGGGAAGCGTCGTTACGGCGCTCGCCCACCTGTGTTACATGGGGACGGTCTCTGCTCTTTCCGCCGCCCTAAAGGCTAACGCTTTGGTCATGGCCGCGACCATGCCAGCGGCATTCCCGACCGCACCGTTTCTAACAGTACGCCCGTTATGGGAAACCAAGGTGCGTTATTGAGACGCGCTCGCTGGCGGCAGCACATGCAACGCGACGGGCCAGCGACTTGGGGCGGGCCCAAAAGCCTTGCGGGCGTTGCTGATGATCTTCTTGCCCATCAAACGGTTGCCGCCGCCGCCGATCACCGCGCCGATGCCCATCGGCAGCATCTTGCCGAACGCGATCGTGCCGCGCTTGAGCGCGTAGCGCTTCGCAAAGTACCTGAGCAGCCGGTTATTGAGTTGCGAAACTATCGGCAGTTCCAGTGTGGCCACCGACTCGCCCAGCCACTCACCGCCGAGGCGGCCGGGACCGACCAAGTCGCGGACCGGCCGCTTACTGTCTTCGCCGACCAGCACGGCCAGCACCAGTGCGCGGCGGTGCTCTCGGTGTCCGGCCGGAATCCCGTGCACTTCGGCGACCGCCAGCACGAATAGTGCGGTGGCCTCCAGGAACACGACGGTCTCGCCGGCGACGGCAGACAGCGCCGCGATGGTGCCGATGCCCGGGAAAGCCGCGGCTGAACCGACCGCAGCTCCGCTGGCCATGACCGCCGCCAGGTACCGCTTCTCGAGCTTGGTCACGATCTCGGCCGGCGATGCACCAGGATTCGCGTGTCGCAACCGTTGGACGTACGCCTCGACCGCGGGTCCTTGCACACGGGCACCGCGCTCCAAGATGTGCGACAGCGCCCGCGCGGCCGCGCCGGGGTTGTCGTCGGCGGTGGACGTCGTCAGCGCTGTCGGTCCCCGGCGTGCGGCGTTCATCGGGCCTCCTCCGCTAATCGCGTCTCTCTTCACAGTACTGTCAGCAACTCGACATCTCGGCCTTGTGACATGGCGACGACGGCAGTCCGTCGTCAGCGGGAAGAAAGTATCGACGCGCGGCGCTGCTTACCGGCATGGCAACATCGCGGGCTGTGGATGTGACGAGCGAACCTGAACTGACGGCAGAGGGGTCGCCGGTCAGCCGCACCCGGATGATCCTTGTGCTCGGCGCACTCGTCGCATTGGGGCCACTCACGCTGGACATCTATCTGCCGGCGTTGCCCAGGATCACCGCCGAGTTGTCGGTGTCGTCGTCGGTGACGCAGTTGACGTTGACCGGCACACTGGCGGGGCTGGCGTTGGGCCAGCTGATCGTCGGACCGCTGTCGGATTCGCTAGGCCGCCGCAAACCGCTGATGGCCGGGATCGTGCTGCACATGTTGGCGTCACTGGTGTGCCTGATGGCCCCCAACATCGAGGTGCTCGGCATCGCCAGGGTGCTGCAGGGCGTAGGCGCGTCCGCGGCGATGGTGGTGGCGATCGCCGTCGTCGGTGACCTGTTCGATGACTCGGCCGCCGCCGTCGTGCTGTCGCGGCTGATGCTCGTGCTGGGGGTGGCACCGGTCGTCGCCCCGTCGCTGGGCGCGGCGGTCTTGCTGCACGCGTCATGGCATTGGGTGTTCGCGGTGCTCGTGGTGCTGGCCGGCGGCTTGTTCCTCGTGGCCGCGTTCGCGCTGCCCGAGACGCTGCCTGTCGCGCACCGCAGGCCGCTGCGGCTGGGTGCCGTCGGATCCACGTACCTCGCGCTGCTGCGTGATGTCAGATTCGTGATCTTGGTGCTGGTCGCCGCACTCGCGATGTCGGGGCTGTTCGCGTATATCTCCGGCGCGTCGTTCGTGCTGCAGGGCCGCTACGGGCTCACCCAGCAGGTGTTCGCAATCGTGTTCGGCGCCGGGGCGGTGTCATTCATCACCGCATCGCAAGTCAATGTCGTTCTGCTGAAACGGTTTTCACCGCAGAACATCGTGGTCGCCGCGCTGTGCTTCGGCGTGGTCGCCGGTGCGGCGTTCGTCGGCCTCGCATCGGCCCATGTCGGCGGGCTGGCGGCCTTCCTCGTTCCGGTGTGGTCGATCCTGGCGTCGATGGGGTTGGTGATTCCCAATGCGCCGGCCTTGGCCCTGTCCCGCCACCACGAAGCGGCGGGCACGGCTGCTGCGCTGCTGGGAGCGGCGCAGTTCGGCATCGGCGCGGCCGTGTCGCCGGTCGTCGGGCTGCTCGGCAACGACGAACTCGCACTGGCGGTGGTGATGACGACCGGCGTGGTGGTCGCGCTGTTGGCGCTCGTGCTGGTGATCAGTCGGGGCACCTCTGGCTTGCGGGGGAGGACCGACGCCGCACCGGCGTAGTACCGTCTCACGGATTACTCCGCGCGGAGTACTGGGCGCCGGAATAGGAACGGACCGCTGCATGGCCTATCAGGTGACGTCGTGACCGCGACCACCGAGCTGCCGGCCGACGAGCAGGAGACGCAGCCGCAGGACAACCCGTGGCGTGCGCTGTGGGCCATGATGGTCGGCTTCTTCATGATCCTGGTCGACTCGACGATCGTCGCGGTCGCCAATCCGCGGATCATGGAGAAGCTCAATACCGACTATGACGCGGTGATCTGGGTGACCAGCGCGTACCTGCTGGCGTACGCGGTGCCGCTGCTGGTCTCCGGCCGGCTCGGTGACCGGTTCGGCCCCAAGAACCTGTACCTGATTGGGTTGGCGATCTTCACGGCCGCGTCGCTGTGGTGCGGACTGGCCGGCTCCGTCGAAATGCTGATCGCCGCCCGCGTGGTGCAGGGCCTGGGCGCGGCGCTGCTGACGCCGCAAACGCTGTCGACGATCACGCGGATCTTCCCGCCGGAGCGCCGGGGCGTCGCGATGAGCCTGTGGGGCGCGACGGCGGGGGTGGCGACGTTGGTCGGGCCACTCGCCGGTGGGGCGCTGGTCGATTCGCTGGGCTGGCAGTGGATCTTCTTCGTCAACGTGCCGATCGGCGTGGTCGGTATCGCGCTGGCCGTCTGGCTGATCCCGGTGCTGCCGACGCACCGGCATCGCTTCGACGTGCTCGGCGTGCTGCTGTCGGGCATTGCGATGTTCTTGGTCGTGTTCGGCCTGCAGGAGGGCCAGAGTCACAACTGGGCGCCGTGGATCTGGGGCACCATCGCGGGCGGCGTCGCGATGATGAGCGTCTTCGTCTACTGGCAGTCGGTCAACAAGCACGAGCCGCTGATCCCGCTGCGGGTGTTCCGCGATCGCGACTTCTCGCTGTCGAACGCCGGGATCGCCGTGATGGGCTTCGTCGCGGTGGGCATGATTCTTCCGCTGATGTTCTATCTGCAGGGAGTGTGCGGGTTGTCGCCCACGCGCTCGGCGCTGATCACCGCGCCGATGGCAGTCGCCACCGGGCTACTGGCGCCCGTCGTCGGCCATATCGTCGACCGATCCCATCCCCGCCCGGTCGTCGGCTTCGGCTTCGCGGTGATGTCGATCGCGTTGACCTGGTTGTCCTTCGAGATGACGCCCACGACCCCGATCTGGCGGCTGCTGCTGCCGTTCGCCGCGATGGGTGTCGGCATGGCGTTCATCTGGGCGCCGCTGGCGGTCACCGCAACCCGCAACCTGCCACCAGAACTGGCCGGCGCCGGATCGGGGGTCTACAACGCGACGCGGCAGGTCGGTTCGGTGCTGGGCAGCGCGAGCATGGCCGCGTTGATGACCTGGCGGATCAGCGACGAACTTCCGCCGATGCCGCAGGGCACTCCGCGCGGCGGCGAAGGTGCGGTGAACGAACTACCCGCGTTTCTGCACCAACCGTTCTCGGACGCGATGTCCATCTCCATGCTGCTGCCCGCGTTCGTCGGGTTGTTCGGCGTCGTCTCAGCCTTGTTTCTCGTCGGCGGCCGGCCGTCGTCTAGCGTGGCGAACCTCGTTGAGAGTCAACAGGCTTACGTCGACGACTCTGAGCCGCCCACCGACGAGTTGCCGGCTGTCCCCGTCCTCGCCGACAGTTATGGCGGCTACGTCGACGACCACGATTACGCCGAATACAGCCTGGCACCGCCCGAGCCGGACAGTTCGCCTATACCGACCGATGAGCGCTTGCGCGAAGAGGCGACGGCAACGCCCGCCGACGACAGCATCACCGAGCCCCTGGCCGTCCCGTCCGACCGGGTACGGAGCGAGCCAATTCAGCTGGGTCCGGACAATCCGAACGAGACGCTGTACCACGAGCCGCCGGAGCATTGGCTGCGCTCCACGCCGGAACCGATTGGCTTCGCGCACGACGGCCTTCATGTCAAGCACGAAGACACGTTTCGCGAGGTCGGCCAGGAGGCGCCGTCGCGAAGCAGGCACGCGTCCGACAGTTCACCGAAATTCACCTGGTTCGACCCTGATGCCGACAGCTACGGCAGGCACGCGATGCCCGCCAGTGACTAGTCGAACAACACGGCGGCGTTCAGGTAGCCGGTGGGGTCCAGCGCTTGCTTGATTGTGCGCATCGCGGCGATGTCGGCTGCCTCGCGGGACATGCCGATGTAGCCGCGCTTGCGGCTGCCGACGCCGTGCTCTGAGCTGACGTTGCCGCCGCAGCCCGCGATCAGGTCCATCATCGCCGAGTACAGCGCCCGCTCACGGTCCCCAGTGACGTTGCAGCGCAACACGTTCAGGTGAAGATTGCCCTCACCGATGTGACCGAACAGCACCGGGATCGCGTCCGGCGCGTGCGCGGCGACCAGGCCGGCTGACTGGCGTGCGAATGTCGCAATCGCCGGCAACGGCAGCGACACGTCGAACTTCAGCGGCGGGCCGAAGATGCCCAGGATCTCGGCGATCGATTCGCGGAGCCGCCAAAGTCGTTGCTGCGCAGCCGCATCAACGCCGACGGCCGGCTCACCGGACAGTGGGGCAGCGGCTAGTGCATCGGCGAGTCTGTCAGACTGATCGTAGTCGCCGGCCATCTCGACGAGCAGTAGCCACGGTGCGTCCACCGGTGCGACGATGTCGAGGTGGGCCGCGGTGAGTTCGAGGGCACGGGCGTCGATCAGCTCCAGAGCGGCGATGCCGTCGAGGTCGCGGAACTCCTGACCGGCGGCTGCGACGTCGGACAGGTCGGCGAACCCGGCGACCGCGGTGACTCGGTGCGCCGGTGTGGAATGCAGCCGCACGTCGAGCTCGGTGATCACGCCCAGCGTGCCCTCTGCGCCGACGAACAGCGAGGTCAGATCGTAACCGGTGTTGTCGCGGCGAACAGCGCTGTGCCGCCGCACAATTGACCCGTCGGGCAGCGCCACCTCGAGCCCGACCACCTGCTCGCCCATGTTCCCGTAGCGCACGGTCCGCAGCCCGCCCGCGTTCGTCGACGCCATGCCGCCGACCGTCGCGGAATCGCGCGCCGCCAAGTCGACGCCGAACAGCAGTCCGGCAGACACCGCCGTGCGCTGTGCGGCAGCCAACGTCACGCCGGCCCCGAGCCGCACTCGCCGCTCGCCGGTGTCGACGTCTCCGATCGAGGTGAGTCGCTCAGTGGACAGCAGCACGTCGTCGTGTTCGGGAACCGTGCCGGCCACCAACGACGTTCGGCCGCCCTGGATCGTCACATGCGCGCCCGCGTCGCGGCACTCGGCCAGGACCACAGCGATCTCGTCGGCCGACCCCGGGCGCACCAGCGCGGCGGCGTGACCGCGGTAGCGGCCGGTGTGGTCGACGCTGCGCCCGGCGAGCACGTCGGGATCGGTGCTGACGTGGCTGCCCCCCACGACGGCGGCCAGTTGCGGTATCAACATGGCGACAACGACAGGAACGCGCCGAGATCGACCAGTCCGTCAGGTGTCGACGGCAGATACTCGGTCAGCAGTGGCGAACGCACGATGACGCTCGAGTATTTGGCGCGGCTGACCGCTACGTTGAGCCGGTTTCGGTTGAGCAGGAAGGAAATTCCGCGCGGTACGTCATCAATTGATGACGCCGTCATCGACACGAACACCACGGCCGCCTGTCTGCCCTGGAACTTGTCGACGGTGCCGACGGCAACGTCGGAGAGGCCCGCCGCGTCGAGCTGGTCGCGCAGCAGCAGCACCTGTGCGTTGTACGGAGCGACCACGAGCACGTCGTCCTCGCCCAGCGGACGGCTTTCCTCTTCGTCGGTCCACTGCGCACCGAGAATGCGTCGGATCTCGTCGACGATTGCCACGGCCTCCTCGCTGCTCGACGTGTCGTTGTCGACGTGGTCCACGCAGATGGTGTGAACCCCGGGCGGGTATCCGGTCAGTACCCGGTTGGCGGTCTTTGCGTCGGGAAGCAGCCGGTTCTCGTAGGACAGCGCCGAAACCGCTTGGCACACAGCCGGATGCATGCGGTAAGTGTGCTCGAGGAAATACCCGAACTCGTCGGGCAGCACGCCGCGGCCGTCGAGCAGCCACTCCAGCGCCGAGCTGTCCACCGGTTCGGGGTGGGTGCCGGTGCTGACTTCCGGCAGTTGCTGCGGGTCGCCGAGCAGCAGCAGGTTACGCGCTGCGCGGGATACCGCGATGGTGCTCGCGAGCGAGAACTGCCCGGCTTCGTCGATGGCCAGCACGTCGAGGCTGCCAGGCGGGATGCGCCCCGCGTTGGCGAAGTCCCACGATGTGCCGCCGATGACGCAGCCCGCGTTGTCGGCGATGAAGTCGGCGTACCGGTTTTCGGAAATCACTCGCCATGCTGGGGGATTCGTGTAGTGACCGCCGGGTTTTTTCGCGACGACCGACGGGTCGACGCCGGCGCCCACGATTTCGTCGAGCAGGTTCTCGATCACCGCGTGGGACTGCGCCACCACGCCGACGCGCCAGCCGTGCTCGTTGACCAGCCGGGCGATCACCCGCGCGGCACTATACGTCTTGCCGGT
>DASWBF010000122.1:0-3276 GCA_036390735.1 Mycobacterium sp.
GGCCGCCGGGCTTCTTGACGTCGACGTGGGCGAGATCGTCCGGCCAGGCATCCTGCGGATCGAGGACGACCGGATCGTCGGCGTCGGGGGTGCGGCTCAGGCTGGTTTTGTCGGCTCCGCCGACGAGGGTGACCTCATCGACCTCGGTGAGCAGATCCTGCTGCCGGGTTTGATGGACATGGAGGTCAACCTGCTGATGGGCGGGCGCGGGGAAACCCCTGCGCTCTCCCAAGTTCAGGACGATCCTCCGACACGCGTGCTGCGCGCGGTCGGCAACGCCCGTCGTACGCTGCGCGCCGGCTTCACCACCGTCCGGAACTTGGGTCTCTTCGTCAAGACCGGCGGCTACCTATTGGACGTCGCGCTCGGCAAGGCGATCGACGCCGGCTGGATCGAAGGTCCTCGGATCGTGCCCGCGGGGCACGCGATCACGCCCACGGGCGGGCATCTCGACCCGACGATGTTCGCCGCGTTCGCGCCTCACGTTCTCGAGCTCACCGTCGAGGAGGGCATCGCCAACGGCGTCGACGAGATCCGCAGGGCGGTGCGGTACCAGATCAAGCACGGCGCACAGCTGATCAAGGTCTGCTGTTCTGGTGGGGTGATGTCACTGACGGGAGAGCCTGGGGCGCAGCACTATTCGGACGAGGAGTTGCGAGCTATCGTCGACGAGGCGCACCGCCGCGGCCTGCGGGTCGCCGCGCACACCCACGGCGCCGAGGCGGTCAAGCACGCCGTGGCGGCCGGTATCGACTGCATCGAGCACGGTTTCCTGATCGACGACGAGGCGATCGCGACACTGGTCGAGCACGGCACGTTCCTGGTCACCACCAGGCGGCTGGCCGAGGCAATGGACGTCTCCAAGGCGCCAAAGGAGCTGCAAGCCAAGGCCGCCGAGATGTTTCCCAAGGCGCGCACATCGATCAAGGCGGCTCACGAAGCCGGCGTGAAGATCGCGGTCGGCACCGACGCCCCCGCAATTCCCCACGGCCGCAACGCCGACGAGCTCGTGACGCTGGTCGACTGGGGTATGCCGGCAGCGGACGTGCTTCGCGCTGCGACGGTCGTGGCGGCCGATCTGATCAACGCCACCGATCGCGGCCGGCTGGCCGAGGGGCAACTCGCCGACGTCATCGCGGTGCCGGGAGATCCGTTGTCAGACATCACCGTTACGCAGAAGGTAAGCTTCGTGATGAAGGGCGGAAAGGTCTATGCCAACTCCAACTGAGGACATCGTCGAAATCCAGCAGCTGCTGGCCAAGTATGCGGTGACGATCACCCAGCAGGACATCGACGGGCTGATCGAAGTGTTCACGCCCGACGGTACATACAGCGCGTTCGGCGAAACGTATGCGCTGGAACGGTTTCCGGTCCTGGTGGATGCCGCCCCCAAGGGTTTGTTCCTCACCGGCACCGCGTTGGTCGGCCTCGACGGCGACACCGCGACCGGCACCCAGCCGTTGTGCTTCATCGACCACGCCACCCACGACATGCGCATCGGCTACTACCGCGACACCTACGTGCGGACCGCCGATGGCTGGCGACTGCGGACACGGGCGATGACGTTCATCCGCCGCAGCGGCGCTCACGATTCAGGCCGCCCGCACGCGGTCGGCAGCCCCACTGCATGAATGTCAAAGAATTTCGGGCCGGCTTGCAAGCGTGGCTCGACGAGAACAACCTGACTCCAGGCCAGGATCATTCGCTCGAAGGCCACATGAAGCAGCTGGCCCGGGTTCACCGCGCGCTGTATGACGCCGACTGGATGCGCTACGGCTGGCCCATGGAGGTCGGCGGCCTAGGCGGGCCTGCGATGCTCCGCGCGATCGTCGGGGAAGAGGTTGTCGGCCGTGGTCTTGCCGAACCAGGTCCGTACTCGATGGTCGAGGTGCTCGCACCCACGATGATCGACTACGCGCCAAGAGAACTCGCCGCGGAGATGGTGCCGCGGCTTCTGTCTGGTCGCGAGCAGTGGTGCCAGGGCTTCTCCGAGCCGGGATCCGGCAGCGACCTGGCGTCGCTGTCCACCCGCGCCACTCCACGCGGCGATAACTGGGTCGTTAACGGGCAGAAGGTCTGGACCAGTTTCGCGCAGTATTCGCAACGATGCATCCTGCTCACCCGAACAGGGCCGGGCCACAACGGGATCACGGCGTTCTTCGTCGACATGGACACCCCCGGCATCACCGTTCGGCCGTTGCGCACGATGCACGGTGTCGACGAGTTCTGCGAGGTTTACTTCGACGATGTGGTGATTCCCGGCGACCGGATGCTCGGCAAGCCGGGTGACGGCTGGCAGCTCGCGATGGACCTGCTGCCCCACGAGCGCTCCACCTGCTTTTGGCAGCGAATCGCTTATCTCTACGCGCGATTCGACCGGCTGATTGCCGAGGCGGACGCGAGGAGCAAGATAGCCGAGGCGGACGCGAGGAGCAAGATAGCCGACTCGGACGCACCGGGTGACTCCGAGCTTGGCTCGGCGTATCTGGCGCTGCACACTTTGCGCTGCCGATCGCGTGCCACGCAGCACCGGCTCGCCGACGGGGCGCGGCTCGGCCCCGAGACGTCGATCGACAAGGTGCTGCTGGCCACCGCCGAGCAGAAGCTGTACGACACCGTGCGCGACCTGCTGCCCGGCGCGGTCGAACTGGACGACACAGAATGGCGCACCGAATTTCTCTACTCGCGTGCGGCGACAATCTACGGCGGCACCGCCGAGATTCAACGCAACATCATCGCGCGCCGGCTACTCGACCTCGGGAAGGAGTGACCGTGGATCCCGTCTCGTCGGACGATATGGACCTCCTTGCCGAGACGCTGCGCAAGACGATGACCGCGTCGTCGGGCCATGAACTCGACAAGGCACTGGCCGATCTCGGCTGGCTCGAGATGCTCGACGAGATGCCGGAGACCGCAATTCCGTTGGTGTTCAAGCTGCTTGGGGAGACCGGAGCACACGCCCCTGTGTTGAACGACGTGGTGCTGGCCGAGGCGGGACGGCCGTGCGGCGAAACGGTACCGCTGCCGTTCGCGGGCGGGTCGTGGGTGGTGTGGAATCGCGGCGACCAGCCGAGTTCAGCGCTGGACCCGGAAATACCCATACGCCGAGTCACTTCGAACACCCCGGTGCCGCCGGCCGAAAAGCGCTGGGCTGGTGGCTAGTTGGCACCAGTCGGGCAATGCTGTCGCTGGTGCGCCAACACGCGCTGGATCGCGTGCAATTCGGCCGTCCGGTCGCGTCGTTCCAAGCGATCCGTCACCGGTTGGCGGAGACGC
>DASWBF010000123.1:0-4019 GCA_036390735.1 Mycobacterium sp.
TCAACTCGCGCATCCAGGCGATCAAGGTCTCTGCCCGCGGCTACCGCAACCGTGAGCACTTCAAGACCGCCATCTACTTCCACCTCGGCGGATTACAGCTCTACCCGGAGCCATGACCCACGGACTTCCCGGAAGAACCGAAAAATCTAGGACAGCGCGGTGCCGATCTCGTCGGCCGCCTGCTGGCCGTACGCGCCGGCCAGCCGCGTCAGCGCGACGTCGCAGTCCCACGTCCATTGCTGAGTACCGTTTGTTTCCAGCACGAACACCGCGACCAGCGAGCCGAGTTGCGCCGACCGCTCCAGATCGAGCCCTGCGCTGCGGCCAGTGAGAAAACCGGCGCGGAACGCGTCGCCGACACCGGTCGGGTCGACCTTGCTGTTCTCGGGCACCACGTCGACGTGGACACTGGTGCCGTCGGGACTGACCATGTCAACACCCTTGGGCCCCAACGTTGTAACTCGCAGACCGACCTGCCTCAGTACGTCGTCCTCGGTCCACCCGGTCTTCTGCAGCAGCAGATCCCATTCGTAGTCGTTGGTGAACAGGTAGGTGGCGCCGCCGATCAGCTTGCGAATCTCCTCGCCGGAGAGCCGGGCTAGCTGCTGCGATGGATCCGCCGCAAACGCTAGCCCGAGCCTGCGGCACTCGTCGGTGTGCAGGAACATCGTGTCAGGATCGTTGGCTCCGATGATCACCAATTCTGGTGTGCCCGTTGACGATACGATCTTCTTCAACGAGATGTGGCGAGCCTGCGACATCGCGCCCGGGTAGAACGACGCGATCTGCGCCATCTCGGTGTCGGTGGTGCAGACGAACCTCGCGGTGTGCGCGGTCTCGGAGATCCACACGTGGTCGCAGTTCACGCCGTGCGCCTGCAGCCACTCGCGATAGTCGGTGAAATCCATGCCCGCGGCCCCGATCAGCACCGCGTCGCCGCCCAGCGCCCCGATCGCGTAGGCCATGTTGCCGGCCACGCCGCCGCGATGCACCACCAGATCGTCGACGAGGAAGCTCAGCGACACCTTCTGCAGGTGGTCGGCGAGGAGCTGCTCGGAGAACCGGCCCGGAAATCGCATCAAATGGTCGGTGGCAATGGAGCCGGTCACGGCGATCGTCACGAGGTCTACCCCTTTGGCTTGCGCTAGCCTGCGTACCATGGCCGGCCCGTACCCGCAGTACTCCGACCCTCAGCTTAGTCAGCCTCCCATAGCCGCGGCGTCGGTGTATCCGGGCATGCTGCCGCCGCCGGTGCCCTATCCCAGTGGCCGGCGCTGGCGGCTGCTCGCGGTGATCCTGCTGGTGGTCGCGATAGTCGGCGGCGCGACCACCGCGGTGGTGTACGCGCTGACCGCCGACTCGCACGCCCCGGGCGGCGGCCAGCTCACCGAGGCCGCCGCGAAGGCGGCGATCCAGGACTACCTGGACGCGATGGAACAGGGCGACACCGAGACCGTCGCCCGCAACACGCAGTGCGGCTACTACGACGAGATCAAGGACAAGCGATCACATCAGGCGCTGGCGCGCCTGACCAGCGAAACCTTCCGCAAGCAGTTCTCCCGGGCCGAAGTCACGTCGATCGACAAGATGGTGTTCATGTCGACGAACCAGGCGCAGGTGCTGTTCTCCATGCAGGTGGCGCCTGTGTCGAGAGGGTCGAAGAAGCACGAAGAGCAAGCGATCGCCCAGGTGTTGTCCACCGACGACAGCGTGCTCGTGTGCCAGTACCTGCTGCTGTCGGCCGGTCAGTACTGAGCTAGTTGAACGAGTCGCCGCAGGCGCACGAGCCGGTGGCGTTCGGGTTGTCGATCGTGAAGCCCTGCTTTTCGATCGTGTCGACGAAGTCGATGGTCGCCCCCTGCATGTAGGGCGCGCTCATCCGGTCGACCGTCAGCGTGACGCCGCCGAATTCGGCGGTGAGATCGCCGTCCAGCGACCGGTCGTCGAAGAAGAGGCTGTACCGCAGGCCCGCGCAGCCCCCCGGCTCGACCTGAATCCTCAAGACCAGGTCGTCACGGCCTTCCTGGTCGAGCAACGCCTTGGCTTTCGCCGCCGCCGCGTCGGTCAGGATCACGCCATGGGTGGCGGTGCCGGTGGCCGACTCCCCCTGAACAGTCATTGCGTCTCCTCAAGATTTTCTCGCCCGAACCCTCGAGCTCGCTTGTTCAACGGTACCTTGTTCGGCCCCATTCCTTCACTTTCGAGGCCGCCGACACTTTCGAGGCCGCCGACTCCGCAAGTCCGGTCAGCTGATTCGCCGCGTCGTCGATGGCCCGGCGCACCGAGCCGGCGTAATCCGCGAGCGAGAAGGCGCCGGTCACGCCAGCTGCACGCAGCGCCGACTCGTCGAGGGTGACCTGACCTGCCAGCACCAGCACTGGTGTCCCGGCCGCCCCTGCCGCGAGCGCGCTGATCACCTTGCCGTGCAGCGACTGGTCGTCGAGCCGGCCTTCGCCGGTGATCACGAGGTCGGCGGCGGCCAGGTCGTCGGCCAGCCGGGTGTGCGCGGCGATCACCGCGGCACCGGACTCCCGCCGCCCGCCCAGCGCCAGCAGTGCTGCGCCCAGCCCTCCCGCGGCGCCTGCGCCGGGCAGGTCGCGGATCGGACGGCCCGCGGCCGCGTCCAGCTCGGCGGCCCAGTCGGTGAGCTGGTGCTCCAGCAGCGTGACCGTGGCGTCGTCGGCGCCTTTCTGTGGCCCGAACACCCGTGCCGCGCCCATCGGCCCGAGCAGCGGGTGCTCGACGTCGGTGGCGGCGATCAGCTCGACGCCCGCCAGCAGCTCGCGCGCGGCAGCCAGTCCCCCGAGCGCCTCGACCATGCCACGGCCGCCGTCGGTAGTGGCGCTGCCGCCCAGCCCGACCACGATCCGCTCGGCGCCGGCGTCCAGCGCGGCGGCGATCAGCTGGCCGACCCCTCTGGTGTGCGCCGCCAGCGCACTCTGCGGCGTCGGCGGCCCGTCGAGCAGCGCCAGCCCGCACGCCTGCGCCGACTCGACGTACGCGGTCGGAGGGGGGTGGGTGTCGAACACCCAGGCGGCGTCGACGTCGGCGTCCAGCGGCCCGGACACCCGCGCCGTCCTGCGCTCCCCCAACCGGCCGGCGAGGACATCGACGAATCCGGGGCCGCCGTCGGACTGCGGCGCGGGGATCAGCTCGTCGCCGGGACGCGCCCGGCGCCAGCCGGCCGCGATCGCGTCGGCGGCCTGCACCGCGGACAGCGAGTCGCCGAAGCAGTCGGGAGCGATCAACACGCGCATGATCACCGCACCTTAAGGCGAAGTACCCTGGCGACGTGAGTCTGCTGGGCCGAAAGAAGCACGAAACCGACGAGGACGCCGTCGACCTGGATGTCGAGCCCACCGAATCCCGCAAGACCACCGCTCCAAAGGGCCGGCCGACGCCCAAACGCGACGCCGCCAGACGCCGCGGACCGGTCGCGCCCGCGCCGATGACCGCCGCGCAGGCCAGGCGCCGGCGCAAGGAGGTGGGCCGCAAGCTCAGCCGCGAGGAACGCCGCGAATTCCGGGCTCAGCAGCGTCAGCGTACGACGGAGCGTCGCGACAAGATGATGGCCGGCGAGGAGGGCTACTTGCTGCCCCGCGACAAGGGGCCGGTGCGCCGCTATGTGCGCGACATCGTGGACTCGCGGCGCAACGTCCTCGGCTTGTTCATGCCTATCGCATTCGGCTTGGTGTTTCTGATGATGGCGGTCCCGCTGCCCAGAGTGCAGCTGCTGATCTCCCCCGCGATGATGGCGCTGGTGGTGGTCATGATCGGCAGTGCGTTCATTCTCGGCCGCAAGGTGAACAGGCTGGTCGACCAGAAGTTCCCGAAGAACACCGAAACCGGTTGGCGGCTAGGCTTTTACGCTGCGAGCCGGGCCACGCAGCTACGCCGCATGCGGGCGCCGCGACCGCAGGTCAACCGCGGCGACACCCTCACCTGACCGCCGTGCGGACGCTGGTGCTCGGCGGCATCCGGTCGGGCAAGTCGCGATGGGCGGAAGCGGCGATCGCCGA
>DASWBF010000124.1:0-1599 GCA_036390735.1 Mycobacterium sp.
TCCAGCGCATGCTCGTCAGCATCCCGCTCACCGACGACGAACAAACCGCCGTCGAAGACGGTCAAGCCGCCCTCGACCACCTACTGCAACGCCTCGCCGACATCCCGACTCCGGCCGGGACCACACCACGACAACTGACCGGCGCCACCTCGCTGCCGATCGTCGCCGTCAACCCACGGCCGATCAGCACGAACTTGACAATCCTGATTCCACAGAACGACCGAGCAGGCGGCGCTCAAGTGCGTCTACCTGGCGATCATGAGCCTCGATCCGACCGGCAAGGGCCGAAAGCGCTGGGTCAGCCGATGGAAAACTCCGCTCAACGCCTTCGAACTCGCTTTCCCCGGACGACTCACCACGAGCCGAAACTAACAGTACGACAACGAGTTACACCGTTAGCTTGACAGTCCCATCTGCTCGTGCAGGTGGCGGGTGGGCTCAGCCGAACACGTCGTTGAGCGTGACGGTCTGAAGATTGCGCTTAGAGATCAGATCGAGCAATTGGTCGTAGCAGTGGGTGATGGTCGGCAGGTTGGCGTGTGTCAGCACGATCTGCTGGGGCTGAAACGACCTGGCGGCGTTGGCGATCAACGCTGCCTCGTTTTCCGGGGTCGAGTCCCCGACGGTGCCGCTCCACAAGGTGATCGTGGAGTAGCCCTGGTCGGCGGCGATCCGGTCGCTGTCGGGGGTGTGCACGCCGTAGGGCGGCCGAAAGAATGGGGCTCCGTCGTTTCCGTAGGTATTGCGCAAGAAGTCGGCGTTGCGCCTGATCTGCTCGGCCACCGCGGTAGGTGCCAACCGGTTGAGGTAGGGATGTGACCAGGTGTGGTTGGCCATCTGAATCTGGCCGGAATCCACCATCGGCCTCAGCGCCGGCGCGTTGGCCGACCATGAGTTGTTGGCGCCGTTGACAAAGAAGGTCAGCCGTGTCCCGGTGTCTCGGCAGAGTTGGGCGAAGGCCGCCACCACCGAAGTGCTCGCGCCGTCGTCGACGGTCAGCGCCAGCTGATTACCGTCGCCGGGCAGCCGGGTGAGCACCCCGGTCGGCGCGGGCAGTCGGCCGAGCGGGACCGTCCAGCGAACGGGCGAAGCACCAGCGGCGGCTGTCCGGTTCAGGGCCGCCGCCACCCCGAGGGCGATCGCGCCCAGCATGGTCCGCCGATCAATGTTGGCCATGCCGCTAGTGTGCCGCGGCGCGGCCCCGGGCGTGAGCGGTTTTGTATTCCGCCGCTTGATGTTTGGCTCAGGGAGACCATCGCCACACCGCCGTAGGTGGTAGGAATCCCTTGTCTGGCCGTGGGCGCTGCTCCCGACAGCAGCCACGCGCCAGAGGCGCAGCCTCACTGGTCCCTTGTGGGTGATTTCGCCGGCGCCTGGTCGGCGGCTCCGAAAATGGCGACGGTCACCGCACCCGCGACCGCGCCGACGAACCCCACGGCCACCAGCCAGCCGAGCCCGCGCTCAGCGGTGTCGCCAAGCAGCACCACGCCGGTGATACCGGGCACCACCGTCTCACCGACGACGAGGGCAGCGGTAGCACCGTTTACCGAACCGAGCTGCAGCGCCACAGTGTGCAGGTAGAAGCCGCCCAGCCCGGCG
>DASWBF010000125.1:0-4118 GCA_036390735.1 Mycobacterium sp.
CCACAGCGCCCGTTTCGACGGTGCTCGACGAGCAGTGCGCCCAGTAGCTGCGCGGGGCGATCTGCACGCCGCGCACGGCCAGTGCGGCAGATCGGTACGACCCCGTACGTGCCCTTGTGCTCGTCGATGAACTGACAGATCAGCGGTGTCGCGGGTCGCACTCCCGCGCGAAGAAACTTGTTGCGGCCTTGAGGATTTCGATAGTTATCTGAGGCCCTAAGGAGACCGTCCACGATGTAGCCGACACGCCGCCTGGGGTGCCGGGAAATGCGCTGTGGACTGGTTATCTTCGGTGTCTGTGACGAAGCCTGGTCTGCGGGTGCAGCCGGTGGTGATGCCGTTCGGCGACCCTGAATCGTGGACGCTGGTGGATCGGGATTCGGCGGTGGTGGAGCCGGTCGAGGGGTTCTTGTCGCATCTGCACGCGGTGGAGCGGTCGCCGAACACGGTGAGGGCGTATGCGCACGATCTGCGCGACTGGTTCGAGTTCCTCGATCAGCGTGGCGTGGTGTGGTCGCGGGTGCGACTGGAGGACGTGGGCCGGTTCGTGGCGTGGCTGCGGCTGCCCGCGGCGGGGCGGGTGGGCAATGTGTCGGCTCTGCCGACCGCGGAGAACGTGCGCTCGGAAGTGACGGTGAACAGAAAGCTGTCGGCGATCTCGGCGTTTTACGAGTTTCATCAGCGTCACGGCGTGGATCTGGGGGATCTGCTGACGACTTGGCAGCGGCGCAAGACGCATGGTGGATCGTGGCAGCCGCTGCTGGCGCACTTGGGGTCGCGACCGGAACGGACCAGGCGGATCCGGCTACGGGCGCAGCGGCGCATCCCGGACACGCTCGACGGGGAGCAGGTCGCGGCGATCGTGGCGGCCTGTGATCGGCTGCGGGACCGGTTCCTGTTTACCCTTTTGGGTGCGTCCGGGCTGCGGGTCGGCGAGGCATTGGGGTTGCGGCACAGCGACATCGACGCCGCGGCGCGACTGGTGACGGTGGTGTCGCGGGTGAACTCGAACCGGGCGCGGGCCAAGGGCACGGGAGGCCGGCGAGTGCCGGTGCCGGCGCAGGTGATCCGGCTCTACGCCGATTACCTACATAACGAGTATGGCGACCTGGACAGTGACTATGTGTTCGTCACCCTGTGGTCGGGCCCGATCGGGCACCCGTTGACCTACCCGAGTGTCTACGATCTCGTCTGCCGGATCCGGGAGCGGACCGGAATCACGTTCGGGCCGCACACCTTTCGCCACACGTACGCGACTGAGCTGCTGCGTCGCGGCGTGGCGGTGGAGGTGGTGCAGCACCTGTTGGGGCATACGTCGATCGCCACCACCAGCGACGCGTACGCGCACCTGAAGGTCGAGGACGCAAGGCGCGCTCTCGTCGCCGCGGGGTGGCTGACCGACCAGGATCGGTCGCGGTGAGCGTCGAGGCGCTCGCCGCACCATCCGCGCCAACCCTGGCGCAGCGTTTGGATGCGACGGTGCGTGCGGAGTTCCGGGTCGAGGTGCTGGTGCCTGCGGTGGGTGATCCGATTCTCGGTTCCCCCGAGTGCACGGTTCCCGGCTGCATACACTCAAGCCGCTACGCCGGGCTGTGTCCGGCGCATCTGGGCCGCTGGCGAAAGGCTGGTCGCCCGGACCGACGGGCGTGGGTAGCGACCGCCGATCCGGCGGTGGCCGGTCACCGGCCGCTGCGGTCGTGTCTGGTGCCCGAGTGCGGGTTCGGTCAGCATCGATATCGGTTGTGCTACAAGCATTCCCATACCTGGGACAAGGCCGGGCGCCCACCGATGCAACGGTGGCAGTCGCCAATCACGAGTCCGGCGAAGGTGTGCGCGATCCCGGGCTGCTCATTGTGGGCGGAACTGGACGCCGGCTGGTGCCGATCTCACCACGCCCGCTGGCGGCAGCGCGGTCGCCCACCGGCTGACGAGTTCATCGCCTACTGCGCCGGCTACGGGGAGGACCGCTTCGACTTCGGGCTGTTGCCGCCGCAGATGCGCCTCGAGATCCAGTACGTGCTGCAATGCCGGGTGGACGCGAACCGCACCCGCACCACACCCCGATCGATCAAACCGCTGTTGGATCACCTCGCTGCCAGCGGCGCTGGGTCGCTGCTGGACCGGCCGCTCGCCGAATGGGTGGCCGGGTTGCCGGCCGCGGCCGCACTCCACACGCCGCGCGCGTTCCTCGGCTACGCCATCGAGTGCCTGCTCGACCTGCGCGACGGGACCGGGTGGGACAGCGAGTACGAGCGGGACGTGTGGCTGCTGCGGCGGTTGGGTGTCGTCGGCCACGACGGAGCTCGGTTGGATTTCACTGCGGTGCAACCACTGTGGTTGCGCGAGCTGGCCAAACGCTGGTGCCGCTGGCGCATGTCGTGTGGTGTCGGGCTGGGCCAGGTGCGCACGGACCGGATGGCGCTCGTCCGCTTGTCGCAGCTGACACCGGGATTGGCAGGCTCATCGGGCCCGCGTGCGCTCGATCGGGCAGCGCTGGAGGCCTACCTGGCGCGGCTCGCTGTCGCACTCCCACACCCAAAGACCCGCAGCACCGATATCGGCGCCGTGACCGGGTTTCTGCACGCGGTGCGCCAGCACCGCTGGGCGTCGCTGCCCGCGGAGGCGCAGCTGTATCCCAGCGACCATCCTCGCCGCGACGAGACACCGACCCCGCGGGCGATTCCCGAGTTCGTCCTGCACCAACTCGAAGACCCCGCCAATCTCGACCGGATCACCGACCCGCGAATCCGGCTGCTGGTGGAGATTCTCATCCGCACCGGCCTGCGCATCGGCGACGCCACCCGGCTGGCGCTGGATTGCCTGGTCCGTGACCCGCAGGGCGCGGTCTATCTGCGTTACCGCAACCACAAGATGCGTCGCGATGCGGTGGTCCCCATCGACGACGAACTCACCACCATGATCGAGGCGCAACAGGCCCGCACCCGGCGGCGGTTCCCGACCACCGGTGTGCTGCTGCCGCGCGGCAGCGCCAACCCCGACGGGCGGCTGTCCATCCCCACTGCGACCTTCCACCGCCAGCTCGGAATTTGGCTTGAAACTTGCGGTGTCACAGATGAATTCGGGCGACCCGTGCATGTCACCGCCCATCAGTTCCGGCACACGGCAGCCACTCGGTGGATCAACCATGACGTGCCGCAGGAGGTGGTTCGACGGCTGCTCGACCACACCAGCCACACCATGACGGCCGTGTATGCCCGGCTGGCCGACACCACGATCCGGGAGCAGTGGGAACGTGCCCAGAAGATCAACATCCGCGGTGAGCCGGTCGACACCAGCCCCGACGGGCCGCTCGCCGATGCCGAATGGATGAAACAGAACCTCGCCCGCGCGAAAATGGCGCTGCCGAACGGCTATTGCGGTCTGCCGCTACAGAAATCCTGTCCGCACGCCAACGCGTGTTTGACCTGCCCGCTGTTCGTCACCACAGCCGAATTCCTGCCTCAGCACCGCAAGCAACTCGTCGACACCCGCGCGTTGATCGCCCGCGCCCAGACCGACGGCCACACCCGCCTCGCCGAGATGAACCGCACCGTCGAAACCAACCTGCTCACCATCATCACCACCCTCGAACGCCGACACCGCTGCAGCTGCGGCAACGGCGAGACATGCTGCGGCGAAGGAGGATCCGATGGCACCAGCTGACAACACCCGCCACCTCGTCGCCGCCGCCCAGCGCCGCCGAACCGACACCCTCGACCGCGCCCGTAAGACCCTGCAGGAACTCAGCGAGACCGGGCAGCGACACACCGTCACCGAGATCGCCGCCCGCGCCGGCGTCTCCCGCGCCTGGCTCTACGCCCAGGCCGAGCTCCGCGACGACATCCGACGGCTCACCACCGCAGCGACCGCGCCGGCACCAGCCGCCGACCGGATCGAACGCGGAACCGACGCTTCGCTGCGGCAGCGACTCACCCTCGCCCACGAGCGCATCCGCGAACTCGACACCGAGAACCGCCAGTTGCGCGACCAGGTCGCGCAACTGCACAGCCAATTACGAGCCGCCCGCATCGGCAACATCCACGTCGCAGACACTGTCAACGACGCAAACCCTCAGCTCACGCCGGCAAACGCCCGAACCGGCCAAAGATAACGATAGT
>DASWBF010000126.1:0-11287 GCA_036390735.1 Mycobacterium sp.
GCTCGGATCCTCTTGCCCTGGTGCTCCACGTGTGCGTCGTAAGCGCCGTAAGCCATGCCGACGATGGGCGCAGAAATCGTGGTCGGATGCACGGTGCCCCAAGGCATCTTGTACACCGGCGCGGTGTTGGTCTGCAGCCCGCCCGCGGTGTGGTCGTTCATCGACTTGTAGGACAGGAAGCGGTGCCGCGGCACGAACACGTCCTTGACCACGAGCGTGTTGCTGCCGGTGCCACGCAGCCCGACCACATGCCACACGTCGTCGATCTGGTACTCGGTGCGCGGAATCAAGAAGCTGCCGAAGTCCACCGGCCTGCCGTCCTTGATCACCGGGCCGCCGACGAACGTCCACGTGGCGTGGTCGCAGCCCGACGACCAGTTCCACGAGCCGTTGACCAGATAGCCGCCGTCAACAACCTCACCGGCGCCCATCGGGGCGTACGACGACGAGATCCGCACGTTGGTGTCCTCGCCCCACACCTCTTCCTGGGCCTGCTGGTCGAACAGCGCGAGGTGCCAGTTGTGCACTCCGACGATCGAGCTGACCCACCCCGTCGACCCGCACGCACTGGCAAGGCGACGGGCGGCCTCGTAGAACAGCGCCGGATTGCACTGCAGGCCGCCCCACTGCTCGGGCTGCAGCAACCGGAAGAAGCCGATCTCCTGAAGTTCGCTGACTGTGGCGTCCGGCAGGCGGCGCAGGTCCTCGGTCTCCTGGGCGCGCTGCCGCAGCTTGGGCAGCAGGTCGTCGACGGCGGTTAGGACCGACTGGGCGTCGCGCTGTTGAATGGACGTCACTGGTTCCCTCCATTGGTCCGGGGCTTAGTCGCAAGATTAGAACACGTTACGATTTTAGTCGAGTAGGGCATACCTGCAGGGGGTAGACCTGCGGAAGTAGGTTTCTGTAACCTGTTCTAGTTATATGCGGAAGGAGAGTCGTGACCGACGAGCCGCTCGGCAGCCACGTGTTGGAACTGCAGGTGGCTGAAGTCGTCGCAGAGACCGACGACGCGCGCTCGCTGGTGTTCAAGGTGCCCGACGGCGCCGAGATCGCCCCGCAGAAACTGGTGTACGCGCCCGGACAGTTCCTGACGCTGCGCATTCCCAGCGACCGCACCGGCTCGGTCGCCCGCTGCTACTCGCTGTGCACGTCGCCGTTCACCGACGACGCGATGGCCGTCACGGTCAAGCGCACTGACGGCGGCTACGCGTCAAACTGGCTGTGCGACCACGCACACCCGGGCATGAAGCTGCACGTGCTTGCTCCGTCGGGAACGTTCGTGCCGCCCACGCTGGATGCCGACTTCCTGCTGATCGCCGGCGGCAGCGGCATCACGCCGATGATGGCGATCTGCAAGTCGGCCCTGGCCGAGGGCGGCGGCAAGATCGTGCTCGTCTACGCCAACCGCGACGAGAACTCGGTGATCTTCGGCGGTGCGCTGCGCGAACTGGCGGCCAAATACCCCGACAGGCTGACCGTCGTGTACTGGCTGGAATCGGTGCAGGGCATCCCCACAGAGACCGCGCTCGCCAGCCTGACGGCGCCGTATGCGTCCCACGACGCCTACATCTGCGGACCCGGACCGTTCATGCAGGCCGCGCAGGCCGCGCTGGGCACGATCGGTGTGCCCAAAGAGCGCGTGCACCTTGAGGTGTTCCGTTCGTTGGACACCGACCCGTTCGCGGCGGTGGTGATCGAGGACGACAGCGACGAGCCGCCAGCAACCGCGATCGTGCACCTCGACGGCCAGAGACACGAGATCAGCTGGCCGCGCAACGCGAAGCTTCTCGACGTGCTGCTGGACAAGGGGCTCGACGCGCCGTTCTCGTGCCGCGAGGGTCACTGCGGCGCGTGCGCGGTACTCAAGCGCAGCGGCGAGGTCGAGATGGAGGTCAACGACGTGCTGGAGCAGTCGGACCTGGACGAGGGGCTGATTCTGGGCTGCCAGGCCCGGCCTCGGACGGATTCGGTGGAAGTCACCTACGACGAATAGCGCCCGGCTAACATTTCGCCCACCGACGCTTGGGGAGGAACACCATGAAGCGACTGTCGGTACTCATCGCGGGGGGCCTGCTCGCTTCGGGACTCGGCGTCCCGGGCGTCGCGTCGGCGGCCTCCGACAATGGCGACACGTCGTTTCCGCTTCCCGACGGCACTGCGTTGGAGGTGCACGTCACCGCCAATTGCGTTTCGGCGGAAAAACAGTGCTACTTCACGGTTGCGGCCAACCGCCTCAGCGGTGACGGCGTCGACGGTTTCCCCGGCGATCTGTGGGCCCGCCAAACCACCACGCTGCGGTCGTCGAACCGGCTCAACAATCTCGAAACACAAGTCGTCGCCGCCAACACCCGGCAGTACAAGCAGATAGGCCGCCGGGAGATCACCACGATTTACTTCGGTGGCGGCCCAGCCGAGAAGTACCAGATCTCGGGGCAGACGCAGCCGACCAACTGGCAAGACGGCCAGCCGATGCTTAACGCCGACTACATCGTCTGCGCGGAGATCCAAGTCGTCTACTCCGGGGTGAACGTCACGTCGCCGACCACCTGCGCGCAGACGACGTTTTCCTAAGTTCTCCTGACGCCGAGCGTGCGGCCACTGCGAAAATCTGCGCCCGATTATTCGCACTGGGCGCACGTTCGCGGCAAAGGGGTCAGCGCGGTAGGCCGAGGAGTCGCTCGGCGGCCATCGTGAGCAGGATCTGTTCGGTGCCGCCGGCGATCGTCAGGCAGCGGGTGTTGAGGAAGTCGTGCACCTGGCGGTTCTCGACGATGCCGGCGCCCTCGGACAGGTCCATCCGGAACTCGGCCAGCCCCTGCCGGTATCGCACACCGATGAGCTTGCGGGCACTGGCCTGCGGGCCCGGATCCTGACCACCCACCGCCAGTTGCGCGATCCGCTGGTCCAGCAGTGAGCCGGCCTGCGCCGTGACGATCAGCTCGCCGAGCCGGTCCTCGTCCGCGGCATCGAGGTCGACGTTCGCCACCGTCGCCAGCAGCTCCTCCATCGGATTGCCGAGCGCCGTGCCCTGGGCCATCGCGACGCGTTCGTTGGCCAGCGTCGTGCGGGCCAACCGCCAGCCGTCGTTGACTGCGCCGACCACCATCTCGTCGGGCACGAACACGTCGTCGAAGAACACCTCGTTGAACAGCTCGTCGCCGGTGATCTCGCGCAGCGGTCGGATCGTGATGCCCTCGGACTTCATGTCGACGAGGAAGTACGTGATGCCCTTGTGTTTCGGAGCGTCCGGATCGGTGCGCGCCAGGCACACACCCCACTGCGCCTTATGCGCGGCCGACGTCCACACCTTCTGCCCGGTGAGCCGCCAACCGGTCCCATTTTTGCTCCTCGCGTCCGCACCTTGAGCGCGAACAGCTTTCGTGCGCAGCGAGGCGAGATCGGAGCCCGCGCCGGGTTCGCTGAACAACTGACACCAGATCAGCTCGCCGCGCAGCGTCGCGGGCACGAAGCATTCGATCTGTTTGGGGCTGCCATGCTCGAGGATCGTCGGCGCCGCCCACCAGCCGATGACCAGATCCGGCCGTTCGATCCCCGCGGCCGCCAATTCCTGGTCGATCAGCAGCTGTTCGGCCGGCGAGGCCTCCCGGCCGTACGGCTTCGGCCAGTGCGGGGCCAGCAGCCCCGCCTCCGCCAGCGCGACCTGACGCTTGTCGGAGGGCAGCGCCGCGACGTCGTCGAGTGCGGCGGCGATCTCGGGCCGCAAGTGGTCGACGGACTCCAAATCGACGTGCAGTTCACGGCGCACACCGTCGCGGGTCAGTGCCGCGACACGGCGCAGCCACCGGGACTTGCCGCCGAGGAACTGCGAAATAGCATGCGCCCGGCGCAGATACAGGTGCGCGTCGTGCTCCCAGGTGATGCCGATACCACCGAGCACCTGAATGCAGTCCTTCGCGTTGGCCTTCGCGGCCTCGATCCCGACGGCTGCGGCGACAGCGGCGGCGATGGAAAGCTGCGAATCGAAGCCTTCCGACGCGGCGCGTGCGGCATCGGCGGCAGCCACCGAGGCCTGTTCGGACCGCAGCAGCATCTCGGCACACAGGTGCTTGATCGCCTGGAAGCTGCCGATCGGCTTGCCGAACTGCTCGCGAACTTTCGCGTACTCGGTCGCGGTGTCCAGCATCCAGCGCGCCAGTCCGGTGGCCTCGGCCGCCAACACGGTGGCAACCAGGTCTTCGACCCATTGCGTCGCGACGTCCGGCGCCGCAGCGGGAACGGAATCGAGCACGACTCGCGCCAGCGGTCGGGAGAAGTCCGTCGGCGTCAGCGGCTCGACAGTCGCGCCGGCGCTGCCGGTGTCGATGAGCAGCCACTGCGACCCGGCCGGGGCGATCACGTACTCGCCGGGTCTGGCGCCGAGCACCACCGGAAGGGTTCCGCTGACCTGGCCCGATTCGTAGCGCAAATCGCCGTCGAGTGCGACGCCGGCGCTGCGCTGGCCGGACATCAATTCGCCGAGTACCTGTTCGTCGTCGAGCAGCAGCGTGGCCAACGCGGTGGTGGTAACCGGACCGGGCACTAGTGCGTACGCCGCCTCCTCGAGCATCGCGCACAGGTCAGCGACGCCGCCGCCCGCGCCGGACAGCGATTCGGGCACCGCCACGCCGAAGAATCCCAACTCAGCTAATCCGCTAAACGGCTTCAGCCAGGCGTCGGTGTCGCCTTGTTCGACGGCCCGTGCGGCAGCGATCGCGCCGGATGCCGGCGCCCAGGAGCGGACCAGCTCTCTGGCGGCGGTCTGCTCGTCCGAGATGCTCGCTGACACGATCAGCCTCCTAAGCCGAGAGGGAAAGGCACGTGCAGCCTACTAGAACGTGTTCTAATAGCATGTGTGCCGGTCGTCAAACCGGTACGCGTAACAGCAGGACACGAGCGTCTGCCCACCCGCGCAGGGCGAGAAGTTTCCGGGCGGCGTGCGTATCGTTTCCTCAGGTACGACGAAGAGAAGGGGCCGCTCACCGCATGTCGACGCCAGCGCAGGCCAGTTCCGGCTCGCCGGGCGAACCCCGTCAGCCCCAGGTTCTGGCGGTGGCCGCCTTGGCCGAGTCCGAGCTCGGCTCGGAGGCTCAACGGGAGCGACGCAAGCGCATCCTCGACGCCACTTTGGCTATCGCCTCTAAGGGCGGATACGAAGCGGTTCAGATGCGGGCGGTCGCCGAACGTGCCGACGTCGCCGTCGGCACGCTGTACCGGTACTTCCCGTCGAAGGTCCATCTGTTGGTGTCCGCACTCGGGCGCGAGTTCGAGCGTATCGACGCCAAGACCGACCGGATGACGCTCGGCGGCGGGACGCCGTATCAGCGGCTGCACCAGATGATCAGCCGGCTGAACCGGGCGATGCAGCGCAATCCGTTGCTCACCGAGGCGATGACACGCGCGTTCGTGTTCGCCGACGCGTCGGCGGCCGGCGAGGTCGACCACGTCGGCAAACTGATGGACAGCATGTTCGCGCGCGCGATGAGCGACGGGGAGCCGACGGAGGATCAGTACCACATCGCCCGGGTGATCTCCGACGTGTGGCTGTCCAATCTGCTGGCGTGGCTTACCCGCCGCGCGTCGGCCACCGACGTCAGCAAGCGACTCGATCTGGCCGTGCGACTGCTGATCGGCGACGAAGAGCACCCCAAGATCTGAGCTAGCCCGGCGCTCCGGCGGTGCGCCCGCGGACGAGTTCGGTCGGCAGCACCTCGTCGACGGGCAGCCCGCTTCTCGGCGGCGTATGCAGCAGTTCGCCTGCCAGACGGCCCTTTTCGAGGTTCGGCTGTGTCACGGTGGACAGACCGCGGCCCAACGCCGCCGGCACCCCGTCGAAGCCCGTGACCGTCATCTGGCCCGGCACGTAGATGCCGCGCGCCCGCAGATAGTCCATCGCCGACAGCGCCAACACATCCGCCGTGCACATCAGCGCGGTGATCCCGGGATTGGCTTCCAGCGCCACTTCGGCGGCTGCCCCACCCGACGTCGGCAGATGTTCGTAGCATTCCACCACCGTCAGCGAGTCGGGATCGACACCGGCCGCCTCCATCGCTTCACGCACCCCGCTGATGCGTTCGCGCTGAACGTGAAAGTGCGGGAATCGCAACCGTTCTGGGCTGGCGACGGCCGCCGCCCCGGGTGTGCGCTCCCGGCCGAGCCGCATGGTCAGCAACCCGATCTCTCGATGCCCAAGTCCCACAACGTAATCGGCCAACTCCCGCATCGCCGCGCGGTCGTCGATACAGACCCTCGACGTGCCAGGCACGTTCTTGGGCTGGTCCACGACCACCACTGGCAGATTGCGTTTTAGCGCCACCTCCAGGTACGGGTCGTCGTCGGCCACCGAGTACACCACGAAGCCGTCGACGCCGGCGTTGAGCACCGCGTGTGACCCCTCTTCGATGCTGCGGCCCGGCCCAACCGCCAGCAGCAGTAGGCCTTGACCTACCTCTTCGCACGATTCGGCCACCCCCGCAACGAAGCTCACCGCAGCGGGATCGCTGAACGCATAGTTCAGCGGCTCGGTAAGCACCAGACCGACAGCCCCCGCCTTGCGGGTGCGCAGCGACCGCGCCACCGGATCCGGCCCCGGATAACCGAGCCGCTTGGCCGTTTCCAGCACCCGCTCCCGGAGATCGGCCGACAGCTGATCCGGCCGGTTGTAGGCGTTGGAGATCGTCGTCCGGGAGACCTTCAGTTCGGCCGCCAACGAGGCTAGGGTGGCCCGCCGCCGGTGCACGGAAGGCCTGGACATGGTCTTCGAGGTTAGTCCATCTCGCTGCCGGGACCTTCGGCGATGCGCTACATTAATGGAAACGGTTTTCATTTGTGTTAAGGCGAGGGAGACATGGGTCGGGCAATGATATGGCTGGTCGCGGCCCTCGTGGCGGTGTCCGCCTGCGGATCGCCGCCCGACCAGGCCGACAAAGTAAGCGTGGTCGCGTCGACGAGCGTGTGGGGCGCCATTGCCGAGGTGGTGGGCGGCGACTACGTGCAGGTCCGGTCGATCATCGACAGCCCCGCAGAAGACCCCCACTCCTACGACGTCAGCCCCGCCGACGCGGCCGCGATCGCCGACGCACAACTGGTCGTCTACAACGGCGGCGGCTACGACAACTTCGTCGACGCCGTGCTGGAGCAGCATGACGCGGTAAAGCGAGTCGATGCGTTCACGGTCGGCGGTCACCAACAGGGAAGCAACCCGCATGTCTTCTACGACCTCGGCACCGTGTCGCTACTGGCCGGTGCCGTCGCTGACCAACTCGCCGCCGTCGACCCCACCCACGCCACCGACTACAGGTCGAACGCCGAGAAGTTCACGGACCAAGTGCACGGCATCGAGGCCACCCAGCGCGGCATCGCGGCCGAACACGTCGGCTCGGCGGCAATCGCCACCGAGGACATCGCCCAGTACCTGGAGGCCGCAGTTGGCTTGACCGACAGGACACCTGAGGGGTTCTTCAAGGCGGTGGCCGCGGACTTCGACCCGGGACCGGCCGATATCGCAGCCGTTCTCGACACGGTGAACTCGCACGGCGTGCAGGTGGTGCTCTTCAACCCTCAGACCGACACAGCAGTGACTCGTCGCATCGTGGACGCCGCGAGCACGGCCGGGGTCCCGGTCGTGGAGGTGCGTGAAACACTGCCTGCCGCAACCGACTTCCTGACCTGGCAACGTCATACCGTCGAGCAGTTGAGCGCCGCGCTGCAACGAGCCGACCCTCACACGCCATGAACGCGCCACTCGTCGAGCTCAGAGCCGCCCGCCTGAGCTTTGGCGACCGCGCGCTGTGGGACGGTCTCGACTTGACCGTCGGCGCTGGCGAGTTCGTCGCGATACTCGGACCGAATGGCTGCGGCAAGACGTCGCTGTTGCGGGTGCTGACCGGACAGCTTCCGTTGACGGAAGGTTCTGCTTACATTGCGGGGCGACCGGTTTCGTCGGGCCGCAGCACCGTCGGCTACATTCCGCAACACGGGGCCTCAGAACGCGGCCTGACGATGCGCGGTGGTGATCTCGTGCGGCTCGGTGTCGACGGGCACAGGTGGGGCTTGACCGGTCGCCGAGCGGCTCGACTACAGCGCGACCTGGCCGTCGAAGCAGCGCTGAGTCAAGTGGCTGCGACACATCTTGCCCGCACGTCGCTTTCCGTGATGTCCGGCGGTGAGCTGCAACGGCTGCGGATCGCGCAGGCACTGGCCGGAGATCCCGTTCTGTTGCTGTGCGACGAACCGCTGCTGAATCTGGATCCGGCCAGCGCGGAGCAAGTTTCGGAGCTTATCGACAAGCGGCGGCGCGATGCGGGGACGGCGGTTTTGTTCGTCACCCACGAGATCAACCCGGTGCTGCCCTACGTCGACCGGGTGCTCTACCTGGTCGACGGCCGGTTCCGGATCGGCACCGTCGACGAGGTGATGACGTCGGAGAATCTGTCCGCTCTGTACCGGGCCGACGTCGACGTGGTGCACGTGCACGGGCAATACGTGGTCGTGGGAAATCGGGGCTTCTGTCATGAGTGACAGCCTCAACAGCCTGCTGCACAACATGTTCGCTTTTCACGTCACCGCGGATCTGTTGGGCCGCGGTTTCGTCCAGCAGGCGATCGCCGCAGGTGCGCTGCTGGCGTTGGTGTCCGGCTTGATCGGGCCGTTCATCGTGATGCGGCAGATGTCGTTCGCCGTGCACGGTTCCAGCGAATTGTCCTTGACCGGAGCGGCTTTCGCGCTACTCACCGGGCTCAACGTAGGAGCTGGTGCGCTGGTCGGCAGCCTGATCGCGGCGGTGCTATTCGGCATCCTGGGTCAGCGTGCGCGGGAACGGGATTCGGCGATCGGCGTCGTCCTGGCATTCGGGTTGGGGCTTGCGGTGTTGTTCATTCACCTGTATCCCGGCCGGGCGGGCACGAGTTTCGCGCTGCTGACGGGTCAGATCGTCGGAGTGGGGTATTCGGGGCTGGCGCAGCTGGTGGGCGTGGCGGTCATCGTCGCGATTGTGCTGACTGTCACCGGCCGCCCGCTGCTGTTCGCGACGGTCGATCCGGAAGTCGCGTCGGCGCGCGGCGTGCCGGTGCGCGGGCTCGGCATCGTCTTCGCGGCGCTGGTCGGCGTCGTCGCCGCGCAAGGTGTGCAGATCGTCGGAGCGCTGCTGGTGATGTCGTTGTTGATCACGCCCGCCGCGGCCGCCGCCCGGCTGTTTTCCTCGCCGTCCGCGACGATAGCGGCGTCGGTGATCTTCGCCGAGTTCGCAGCGGTCGGCGGCATCGTGCTGTCACTAGCGCCCGGCGTGCCGATATCGGTGTTCGTAACGATCATCTCGTTCGCGATCTTCGTGGTGTGTTGGCTGGTCGAACGTCGTCGCCGGCCAGTACTGCACGCTTAGGCTTGCCTTCGTGTCCGCCGACCACCGCACGATCGACCTGAACGCCGACCTCGGGGAGGGTTTCGGGGTCTGGCGTCTCGGCGACGACGAGGAGATGCTGCAGCTGGTCACCAGCGCCAATGTGGCATGCGGCTTCCACGCCGGCGATCCAGCCGGGCTGCTGCGAACGTGCCGCGCCGCGGCCGCTGGCGGTGTCCGCATCGGCGCGCAAGTCGCCTACCGCGACCTGGCCGGCTTCGGCCGGCGCTACATCGACATCTCTGCCGAGGACTTGACCGCCGACGTGATCTATCAGATCGGCGCCCTGCAGGGCCTCGCGCATGCGGCGGGTTCGGTGGTGTCCTATGTCAAACCCCATGGCGCTGTACAACACCGTGGTGACGAAGGAGGAACAGGCGCGTGCGGTCGCGCAGGCAGTACACGCGGTGGATTCAGCGCTGCCGGTGCTGGGCTTTGCGGGGTCGGCCATGTTCGACGCCGCGACGGGAGCGGGTTTGCGCTGTGTCGCTGAGGCCTTCGCTGATCGGGCCTATCGGCCCGACGGCCAACTTGTGTCGCGGCGCGAACCTGGTGCGGTGATTCATGATCCGGACGTGGTGGCGCAGCGCGTGGCCACGATGGTCGCCCGCAGCGAAGTTACCGCGATCGACGGTTCGGTGATTCCCGTCGAGGTGGAATCGGTCTGCGTACACGGCGATTCACCAGGCGCGGTGAAGATTGCTACCGCGGTGTGGGAACGTTTGACCGCTGACGGCGTCGATTTGAGGCCGTTCACGTAGGCCCGACAAGCCGAACTTTGACGAGCAAGCTAATTTTGTTCGGTAGCGACGTGCACGACATCGGCATCGGGTACAGTTCGTGTCTCGTCGCGAGTAGGAGACTGCCGCTGTCACGGGGGTGAGGCAAGGAGGCACCGATGCGGTGGACCGGCGAGAACGACCCGGTAGTCACACCGTTCATCCGCAGTCAGTTGGCGGTCTTCCTGGCGCTGACGGTGGTGGCGCTGGGCGCCCTCGCGTTCCACTATGTCCGGCTTCCGCAGAAGGTGGGCATCGGCCAGTACACGTTGTACGTCGATCTGCCGAGAGCCGGGGGGTTGTATGCGACGGGCGCCGTGACATACCGGGGCGCGACGATAGGTCAGGTCACCAAAGTGGAGCCCACCGAGCGGGGCGCGCGGGCGACGCTCAGCATCAACAACCGCTACAAGATCCCGCTGGACACGTCGGCGAACGTGCACTCGGTGTCGGCAGTCGGCGAGCAGTACCTGGACCTCGTATCACCCACCGGCGATGCGAGCCAGCATTTCCGCGACGGGCAGACGATCACCAACAGCACGGTGCCGTCTGAGGTGGGGCCGGCGTTGGATGCCGCCAACCAGGCGCTGGCGGCGTTGCCGACGGACAAGATCGACAACCTGCTCACCGAGGCGTCGCAGGCGGTCGGCGGGCTGGGCCCGGCGCTGCAGCGGCTGGTGGATTCCACCACGGCGATCGCCAGCGATTTCCGCGACAACCTGGCCCCGGTCAACGACATCATCGCCCATTCGGCGCCGATCCTGGATTCGCAGGTCAACTCCGGGGACGCGATCGGGGCGTGGTCGGCCAACCTGAACGTGATCGTGGCGCAGGCCGCCGAGCAGGACGCGGCGCTGCGCAGCGGGTTGCAGCAGGCGGCCCCAACGGCCGATCAGCTCAACGCGGTGTTCGGCGACGTGCGAGAGGCGTTGCCGCAGACCCTGGCGAACCTCGCGATCGTCACCGACATGCTCAAGCGCTATCACAAGGGCCTCGAACAGGCCCTGGTGATCCTGCCGCAGGGAGCCACGGTCGCCCAGGCGGGCACCATCTTCCCCGGCGAGGGCCTGCTGCACTTCGGCCTGTCGATCAACCAGCCGCCGCCGTGTCTGAC
>DASWBF010000127.1:0-13139 GCA_036390735.1 Mycobacterium sp.
GGTTGGCAGCTGCTGGATGGTAAGACTGCCGTACTCGTCCACGACCGCACGACTGGCCCCTCTTTGCCGTCGCTGTCCCCGATCCAGCTGGTTGCGGACGCGGTTGACCAAATCAACTGCGTCCGCGCCTGACTCGGCTAGCACTACTCCAGAGCGGTCGATCACGCAGACCGCAGAGTCAATCGTGCGACTCAACGTGTCCACCAACGCCGGAATGCCACCGTGCATCGCCGCGCGCGCGAGGTTCTTCTGCCCCTCTACCACCCGCTGCACCAACCGGACCTGATCGGCGGTGAGGTCGTCGATCACCGCCCGGGATATGGCGATGAACGGTGTCGTCGCAGCGACAGCCAACACTGGAATCCCGAACTCGTCGCCGGCCGCGCAGACCGCCGGTGGCACCTTTTGGAAGCGCACGCCGGTATCGATGGCCAATGCCGCACTTCCGGAGTCGACGATGCGTTGCACGTACTCATGTTGGCCGGCGTCCGTGTCGGGGAAATGGAGACCGGTAGTCATCACGAGTTCGCCCCCGGACAGCCATGGACTGGGATCGGCGAGTTCAATCGCGTGGGCCCAGGTGATCGTGCGGTCGAGGCCAGCGCGTCCCGCGACGAGCGACAATCCGAGCTTGCGGACCGCAATCAGACGCCGGACCGTCATTGCCATGACGACCGCTCCCGGTGCGCAATTCGTCTATCCACCTTGACTCCGTTGGAGGCCTCGTCGGTACCGGGAACGTTGAGCATAGCCAAGGAATCTGTGTACTTATAGTCAAGACTTGGTCGACAAGATCGACAAATTGGACATCCTTGACCAAGCCTTTCGTCCCTATAGTCGAAGTTGCAGAGCAACAGCGCTGCCTCGATACGAAGGACAACGCATGACCGCGACGATGACGCCGATTACGGCCGGACGGCAACGGCCACTGGAGATGTTCGGCATCGACACACTGTTGGACGACGACGAACGCGACATCGCGGCGACGGTACGCCAATTCGTTGACACCCGGTTGCGGCCCCACATCGCCGACTGGTTCGAGTCGGCGACCCTCCCCCGCGAGCTGGCCAAGGAATTTGGCGAACTTGGACTGCTGGGAATGCACCTCCACGGCTATGGTTGCGCGGGCGCCAACGCGGTCAGTTATGGCCTGGCGTGCCTCGAGCTCGAGGCGGCCGACAGTGGATTCCGCAGTTTCGTGTCGGTGCAGGGATCGCTGTCGATGTTCTCCATCGACCGCTTCGGTTCGGAAGAACAGAAACAGGAGTGGTTGCCGCGGCTCGCTGCTGGCGACGCGATCGGATGTTTCGGCCTCACGGAAGCGGATTTCGGTTCCAATCCCGCTGGGATGCGGACATGGGCCCGCCGCGACGGGTCGGACTGGATCCTCTCCGGCACCAAGATGTGGATCACAAACGGCGGGCTGGCCGACGTGGCCACGGTGTGGGCGCGAACCGACGAGGGCATCCGCGGCTTCCTGGTACCGACCGGTGCACCTGGCTTCACGACGAACACCATTCATCGCAAACTGTCGCTGCGGGCCTCGATCACGTCCGAACTTGTACTCGACAGTGTCCGTCTGCCCGCCTCTGCTCAATTGCCGAATGCGGTAGGGCTGAGCGCACCGCTCTCGTGCCTGAATGAGGCGCGTTTCGGCATTGTGTTCGGCGCACTCGGCCCCGCAAGGGACAGCCTAGAAACCGCAATCGACTACGCCGACACCCGCGATGTCTTCGATCGCCCATTGTCGAGCTATCAGATCACCCAAGAGAAGCTCGCGAACATGACGCTGGAACTCGGCAAGGGAATGCTCTTGGCGTTGCATCTCGGTCGGCTCAAGGACTCGGTTGGACTCACGCCGGACCAAATCAGCCTGGGCAAGCTCAACAATGTGCGCGAAGCGCTGGTTATAGCGCGGGAATGTCGGACGATTCTGGGCGCCAGCGGAATCACCCTGGAGTATTCGCCGCTTCGCCACGCGAACAATCTGGAATCGGTCTTAACGTATGAAGGCACTAGCGAAATGCATCTGCTTTCCATCGGCAGGGCCCTGACCGGATATGCCGCGTTTCGCTGACGTTGACGATCCGAGGGCGAAAAGCCGGAATCACGTGTAGACGGCCTGTACTCTGGCGACCGTTTTCTGCTCGGTGCCGGCTCGCAAGTGAAAGCCCATATCACCAAACGGTTTTCGATGCCCGGTGGGCGCCTGCGGAACGCATGCGGGCCCTAGCGATGCTAATAGGAGTAGTGGGGCATTCCCGGGCGAGGAGAGGCCGGAGCGGTACTCGTAGTCGTCGTCGTAGTGACGGGAGCCGCAGCCGGAGTCGGAGCTGGAGCGGGGACAGGTGCCTGATCGCCGGAAGGGGTAGGCAGCAGGCCGAGCGCGCCTGCGAAAAGCCCTACAGCTGCTGCAGCAAGTAACCAGCGGAGTCGCCCGTGTCTGGTATTCATCTGACTCTGAGCCCTTCGATTGAGTGGCGGATGTCGGTGTGCACCGTGCGCGCACCCATACACCGTGTAAACGGGGGTAGCCAACGCAGTGTTCAACTACAGGCGCGCCCGGCTGAAGGACTGGTAGCGGTTCGAACTCGCTGTGCACCCCGAGCGCCTTGATCGCCGGGTGCTTGGGGGTCTAAGGACGCGTGCCACGCGGGCACCGCTGCGCCGGTCAGGTGCGCCAGCGGCACCGTTCCCAGCGTCGGGTTGATGTGTTGTTCGAGCAGCGCCGGGTATTGCAATCTGGTGTGCTCTTTGACGTCGCAGTGTTCCAACCACACCGCGGCGTAAGCGGCTGGCGTGATCGCCTTGGCGTTATGCTCCGCGGCGCCAGCCGTGGGCGTGCTCCAGTCGCCGTTTCGATCAGCCGGCGCTCCTCGGCCAACCAACACTCAGCTGCAGGGCACCGACTACGTCGTGGGCGCGGTATGACAGGTCAGATCCGGCCCGACATACGATGCCTGGAACCGTGCCCCCAACCGCGGTGCCCGTTCTTGCCTGCCATTACCCGCTGGTAGTGGTGCAGCCGGTGACCCACGCTATCCGAGGTTTGCTCAGGAGTCTCGCTTTGACCGCCGACGTCGCCGTGCTGCACTTCGACGGCCGGAAACTGCCCCAGGCGCTGCGCGGGCTGCCGATCGCCGACGCGACCGACATCGAGGCGGCCGCGGTGTACCGCCGACTGATCGTCGTCGGGTCGCAGGCGGACCTGGCCGCGGTACTGACGACGCTGTTGCGGGGCGAAAGACTCGACGTGGAAATCGGTTTCGTGTCCGGCCGCCGCGGCGCGCGCCGGGCGGTCTCAGGTGAGGCGCAACGGGTGCCGTTGATCCGCGACGACACCGGCCACGTGATCGTCGGCGCGGCGACGTGGCGCGGCGTCGACGGCCCGTTGCACGGTGAGGCGGTGGTCGACGACACCACCCTGTTCGACGGCGACGTGTCCGGGGTCCGGATCGAGCCCACGCTCACGATTCCCGGGTTGCGGGCCGCGGTGCTGACGAGCCGTGGGCGGCGGGGCCGCTGGGTGGCGGGCCGCGCCGCGCAGCTCGGCACGACGGGTGCCTTCGTCGTCCGCGACGGTGTCGCCGCGCCCCGCTCGGTGCGGCGATCGACGTTCTATCGGCACACCAAGGGCTGGCTGCTGGTGCGGTGACCGTCCGCGAAACTAACGTTTTGCAGGCCGCCTCGCACTTCCTCTGCAAAACGTTGATCTCGTGGCCGGTTGCACTCCCTCCCGGTACTTTCGTGTGGTGAACATCCGTCCGATGCGCCAGTCGGTGCGTCCCAGCCCCGTCTTCTTGGCAATCGTTGGGATCACCGTCGTCGGCGCTGTCATGGCCTGGCTGGCCGCTGAGGAGGTGACGGCTCTCGCGTATGCAGGCGTATTCGTGTTTGTCATGGCCGGCTGGGTGGTGTCGCTATGCCTGCACGAGTTCGGCCACGCCTACACCGCGTACCGGTTCGGCGACCGCGATGTCGAGGTGCGCGGTTATCTCACGCTGAACCCGCTCAAGTACTCCCACGCGCTGCTGTCGATCGCGCTGCCGCTGGTCTTCATCGCGCTGGGCGGGATCGGCCTGCCAGGCGGTGCGGTCTACGTTCACACGAGGGGGATGACCAACCGACAGCGGACGATCGTCAGTCTGGCCGGGCCGTTCGCGAATGTGGTGCTCGCCGTGGTCCTGCTGACATTGACAGCCGCCTTCTATGACCCCGCCCACCGAATCTTTTGGTACGGCATGGCTTTTCTCGGCTTCCTACAGGTGACCGCGGTGCTGCTGAACCTGCTACCGATTCCGGGCCTCGACGGGTACAACGCACTCGAACCGCATTTGAGCTACGAGACTCAGCGTGCGTTGGAGCCGGCCAAGCAGTGGGGATTCTTCATCTTGTTCATCTTGCTGATCGCGCCACCGCTGGCTATCGCCTTCTTCTCGGTCGTGGACATGGTCGTCGGCCTTTCCGGCGTAAAGCAGACGTGGTGGGAGAACGGCAGCGCACTCACCCGGTTCTGGTCGGCCTGGTTCTGACGCCCTTGCGACATATGCGTTTCTGCGCATAGATTTCAGGCATGGGCGCGGGCCACGATCACACCGGGGCCGACACCCGCGTATCCCGGATGATCATCGCCGCGGCGATACTGACCGGGTTCTTTTTCGTCGAGCTGACGACGGCGCTGCTGATCAACTCGATCGCGCTGCTGGCTGACGCCGGGCACATGCTGACCGACCTGGTCGCGCTGTTCATGGGCCTCACTGCGGTGATACTCGCCCGCCGTGGCAGCAACTCGCCGGCCCGCACGTACGGCTGGCATCGCGCGGAGGTGTTCACCGCCGGAGTCAACGCGTTGCTGCTGGTGGGCGTAGCCGTGTTCATCCTGTACGAGGCGTATGAGCGGCTCGGCAATGCGCCGGATATACCGGGCGTTCCGATGATTGTCGTCGCGGTGGCCGGGCTGATCGCCAACGCGGCCGTCGTGCTTCTGCTGCGGTCGAGCGCCAAAGAGAGCTTGGCCGTTAAAGGTGCCTACATGGAGGTCGTCGCCGACACAGTCGGCAGCATCGGCGTGCTGATCGCCGGCGTGGTGAACGTGACCACGCACTGGCCGTACGCCGACATCATCGTCGCGGTGTTCGTCGCGCTATGGGTGTTGCCGCGCGCGATCGCGCTGGCCCGCGCTGCGAGCCGGATCCTGTCCGAGTCGTCGCCCGACCACGTCGACGTCGACGAGCTGCGCGCCGCCCTGAGTGCTGTCGACGGTGTCCTGGACGTGCACGATCTGCATGTCTGGACGCTGGTGCCGGGCAAGGACATGGCCACCGCGCATCTGACCAGCTGCGATGACTCGGCGCGCGTGCTTGCCGACGCGCGTGCGGTGCTGGCGGCGCGTGGACTGGCGCACGCGACGGTGCAGGTTGAGCCGCCCGAGAACGCCGACGACTGCCAGGGCCAGGCCGACTGGTAGACCTCAGCCGACGCCCAGCTTGGCGCGGGCGCCGGGATCGCAGTCGTCGAGCAGGTCGAGGCACCTGTTGTACTCGTCGGTTTCCCCGATCGCGTCAGCCGCCCGCGCCAGCGCGGCCACGCAGCGCAGAAACCCTCGATTGGGTTGGTGGTCGTACGGGACGGGGCCGAATCCCTTCCAGCCGTTGCGGCGCAGCTGGTCCAAGCCCCGGTGGTAGCCGGTGCGGGCGTACGCGTACGCCGTGACCGCGTTGTCGTCGGCCAACGCGTCCTCGGCCAGCTGCGCCCACGCCACCGACGTGGCGGGGTGGGCGGCGGCAACGATCGCCGGGTTTTCGTTGGCCTCCAGCTCGGCCTCGGCCTGCGGGTCACCGGGCAGAAGGACCGGGTCGGGCCCCAACAAGTCGCCGAACTGAGTCATGGCCACTATTGTGCCGTGCGGTGCTGACGCGCGCCTCGGCGTCACCGGCGCGACAGCCATGAGTCGTTAAGCTTCCACGAAGACGTCACGAAACAGAGGACACTAACGCCCATGTCGAACCCACCGGGTCCCGACCAGGACGCCACGCCGACGCCCGAGGACGAGGACGTCCAGGAGCCGGACCCATCCGAACTCCCCACCGAGGAGGCGCCGGAACCATCCGAAGCCTTCACCGAGGTGATCAGCTCCAGCGATCCTGAAGCGGAGTTCGAGTCCGCCGAGCCCACCATCGTGTTGTCCGGACCCAACCAGAGTCAGCAAGCGACCCAGCCGCGGTACACCGCACCGTCTGGGTTTGACGCAAGGTCCACCGAGATCATCAGGACCCCAGCACCTGAACCCCCTACCGACGTGATGGCAACTTCGCCGCCACCGCCCGACCCGTCCGCCGCCGCGTCGGCCGTCACTAACCCGAGACCCGTTGGGCCGCAAGCCATTCCGCCACGGCCCGGGGTGCGCCGGCACCGCAGCTGGGGTTTGGTGGTGGCGTTGATCTTGCTGATCGCCGCACTCGCTGTGATCGCTGTGCTGGGCACGATCTACCTCACCCGCCAGGCATCGCCGAAGGTTTCGCAAGAGGACCTGGTGCGGGAGACGATCGAGGAGTTCGATGTGGCGATCCAGGAGGGAAATCTGTCAGAGCTGCGCGGCATCACCTGCAGCACGACCCGCGACCGCTACGTCAATTACCCCGATCAGCAGTGGGCGGCCACTCATAAGCGAGTGAAGGCGGCCAAGAGGTATCCCATGGTGGCCAAGATCGACCAGGTGGTGGTCAACGACAAGCATGCGGAGGCCAACGTCACCACGTTCATGGCGTACGCCCCGCAAGTCCAGTCGACCCGCAGCTTCGACCTGCAGTACCTCGACGGGCGCTGGAAAATCTGCGAGGGGCCGATCAGCTAGGAGGTCACTGACCGCCCGGCGCTGTGCAGGTCGTTACAGGCCTCGACGACACGCTCGCTCATGTTGGCTTCGGCCTTCTTCATGTAGCTGCGCGGGTCGTACACCTTCTTGTCGCCAACCTCGCCGTCGATCTTCAGCACCCCGTCGTAGTTGGTGAACATGTGGCCGGCGACCGGCCGAGTGAACGCGTACTGGGTGTCGGTGTCGACGTTCATCTTCACGACGCCGTAGCGCAATGACTCCTCGATCTCCGACTTCAGCGACCCTGAGCCGCCGTGGAAGACGAAGTCGAACGGCTTGCTGTCGTCGGGCAGCCCCAGCTTGGCGGCGGCCACCTTCTGGCCGGCCGCGAGGATGTCGGGACGAAGCTGGACGTTGCCGGGCTTGTAGACGCCGTGGACGTTGCCGAACGTCGCCGCCAGCAGGTACTTGCCGTGCTCGCCCGCGCCGAGCGCCTCGATCGTCTTCTCGAAGTCTTCCGGCGTGGTGTACAGCTTCTCGTTGATCTCTGCCTCGACGCCGTCTTCCTCGCCGCCGACCACCCCGATCTCGATCTCGAGGATGATCTTGGCGGCGGCCGCCTCCTTCAGCAGCTCTTTGGCGATGGCCAGGTTCTCGTCCAGCGGAACCGCCGAGCCGTCCCACATGTGCGACTGGAACACCGGGTTGCGGCCCTCGGCGACCCGCTGCTGGGAGACCTTGAGCAGCGGCTTCACGTAGGTGTCGAGCTTGTCCTTCGGGCAGTGGTCGGTGTGCAGCGCCACCGTGATCGGGTATTTGTCGGCGACGACGTGCGCGAACTCGGCGAGCGCGAGTGCGCCGGTGACCATGCTCTTGATCCCCAGCCCGGAGCCGAACTCCGCGCCGCCGGTGGAGAACTGGATGATGCCGTCGCTGCCGGCGTCCGCGAAGCCCTTCAACGCGGCGTTGATGGTTTCCGATGACGTGCAGTTGATCGCCGGAAACGCGAACGACTGCTCCTTGGCACGGCCCAGCATCTCGGCGTAGACCTCGGGCGTGGCGATGGGCACGGGAGTTCCTTCCGGCTGGTCACTGGGCTGCGGGAATGTCCCTGAAGTATCTCACCAGGAGGCGCCGGTATGTTGGGTCGTCATGAGCACGACGCTCGTGGCGCTGCCGGCCATCATGGACCCGTGGACGTATATCGGCCCTGACGGGTTGTTCGCGTCCGCCATCCTGCCCGGCATCCTGGTCGTCGTCTTCATCGAGACGGGCCTGCTCTTCCCGTTCCTGCCGGGCGATTCGCTGTTGTTCACCGGCGGCCTGCTGGCCGCCAAAGGCACTCTCAACATCTGGACGCTGGCGATCGCGGTACCGCTTGTCGCGATCGCCGGTGATCAGAGCGCGTACTTCATCGGCCGCCGGGTCGGGCCGGCGTTGTTCACCAAAGAGGACTCGCGCTTCTTCAAGAAGCACTATGTGACCGAGTCGCACGAGTTCTTCGAGAAGTACGGGCCGTTCACGATCATCCTGGCGCGCTTCGTGCCGTTCGCGCGGACGTTCGTTCCGGTCATCGCGGGTGTGTCCAAAATGCGCTATCCGATGTTCTTGGGTTTCGACATCGTCGGCGGTTTCGCCTGGGGCGCCGGGGTGACCCTGGCCGGTTACTTCCTCGGCAACATCGAGTTCGTCAACAGGCATCTCGAGCTGATCATCCTGGGAATCGTGTTCGTGTCGGTCCTGCCGGCGGTCATCTCGGTGGGACGCGGGCTGCTGGGACGGCGACGTGCACAGAAGGACGCGGTACCCGAAGAGTCGGGCTGATCGGTTTTCAGGTCCGCGCGAACAGGCAGACCACTCGGCGCGGGCCGTCTTCGAAGCGGCCGACAAACCGTGAGAAGCCTGCTTGCCGTGCGATCGCCGACTCGGCCGGGCCACCACAGAGCATTCCGACGCTGCGCTCGAAGAGTCGGTCGCACGTGACGACGAGGATTGCGGCCGTCGAGGTGTTCGGCTTGCCGTCACGCCACAGCGGAAGGCCATCGCTGCACCGCTTTTAGCCACACCCGTGACTGCGATCGGTTGATCGCCGGCGACAGCACGGATTTGTGCTGCCGTCTCTGCGGCTTTCGGCCAGCCGCCGTCGGGCGAATCGAGCGGCGGCATCGAAGTCAGGGACAGGGCAACGCAGGCGACGACAATCGCGATCGCCGACGTTCTCGCTGGCCGTCCTGCTGCGCTTAGCCGCGCCACGCCGACGCCGATGACGGCGAAAACTATTGGGGTGAGCCAGGAGTGGTACTGGTCGTTGGGCAGACCGGGTGTGAACTCCGCGAGCGTAGGTGCCAGAAATGTAAATGTGAGTACCGCCCAGACGATCGTCGCAACCGCCCACCGACCGAATTGTGTCGCGACGCCTGGTCTTCCGGTTGCCGCGACGACCAGTGCCGCGGCGGCGATAATCGCGGCGAATAGCCCGCCCAGCACGGCGAAAGCCACGTCCCCGGAGATAGGCCACACCTCGATCCGCCACAGAATGATCAGCGGACGCAGGATCAACGGCGGCCCTCCGGACGTTTCGGGAAATCCGTTGCGCAGTTCGTGAATCAACGTTGGCGCGTATCCCGCGGCGACGATGGCCGCCGCACCCAGCGCCGGCCCGAGCATTTTCCGCCGCTCTGCGCGTGGGCGTCGGATGACGTCGGCGACCAGCAGCGCGGCCAGCGCCGGTACCGCGATTACGGCCAGTAAGTGGCCATGCAGCATGAGAAGTGTGCCGACCGCGGCCAGCAGCCACCAGCGGGCCAGGCGCGTCCGCCAGGCATGCCATGCGGCGGCGGTGGCGAGCGCGGCGAACGGGGCGACGATGTTGGAGTTCCAGACGAACGTCGACGCGCTGATCGCCGACGGGCTCACCGCCATCAGCAGACCGGCCACGTGCCCGGCGAGCGGCCCGGCCACGGTTCTGCCGAGCCACCATGTTGCGGCGACGCCGCCGACGCCTACTGCCGCGAGCGTGGCCACTGCCGCAACGGGATTCGCGTCGGTGAGAAACGCACTGGGCGCGAGGATCCAATAAAAGCCGACCCCGTGATGGACGCCCGGGATCGAGCTGATCGGACCCTGCAGCGGCACGTCGCCGTCACGGACCCACAACAGCATCGTGAGCATCTGATAGCCCTGGTCGTCGTCCCACGCTCCGCGGCCAGGCAGCCCGGCGAAGCGAAGGACCGTCGCCAAGACCAATATCGCGGAAAGGATCAGGCCGTCCCGCCGGGCCGGCGTCATCGCCATCGCGCCATTATCGCGATGGCATTGGAGTAGCTGACTACGCTATCCGGCGCGCCTGCCGCCCACGAACGTCGTCCTTGTCACAACCACGCGACAGAGGTGGGTGCGCAATGGCGAAAATCGGTGGCCACGCAGTGGTCTTGGGAGCGAGCATGGCGGGCCTGCTGGCCGCGCGGACGTTGGCCGACTTCTACGAGAACGTCACCATCGTGGAGCGCGACATGCTGCCTGAGGCTGCTGCTAACCGGCGAGGGGTGCCGCAGGGGCGTCACGTTCACGGGCTGCTGGCACGAGGCGCTCAGGCGCTGGAGGAAATGTTCCCCGGCGTGCTCGACGAACTCGCCCGCGACGGCGCACGACTCTTCGACGGCCGTGACCTCTCGGCGTTGTACTACAACATCAACGGGCATCAGATGGTGCGAACGGGTTCGGCTTCAAGCTTCACTGCGTATGCGGCAAGCAGACCTTTCTTGGAGTACCACGTCAGGCGGCGGGTGAGCGCGCTCCCCAACGTCACACTGCTCGAAGACCATGATGTCGCCGGCCTGACGTCGACATCGGACCACGGCCGGATCACCGGAGTCCGGACGGTGGACCGGTGCAGTCGGGACGAGTCGGTGCTTGCGGCCGACCTTGTCGTAGATGCGACGGGTCGTGGCTCACGCATGCCGGTATGGCTGGACGAGTTGGGCTACGGACGTCCGGTCGAGGACCACGTCGTCGTGCACCTCAGCTATTCGACGCAGTGGCTGCGGATGCCTGCCGAAGCGCTGCACGAAATGGCCGTTCTGATCGGCGTGCTGCCAGGCCGGCCCACCGGCATGGGCATGCTGGGATGCGAGAAGAACATGTGGTTATTCACCCTGATGGGCATGGCAGGACGGCAGCCGCCCTGTACTCGAGCCGAAATGTTCGACTGGGCTGAGGATTTCGCGCCCCCGCATGTGCTGGATGCAGTCCGGGCCGCCGAACCGATCGGTGACGTGGCACGCCACCGCTTCCCGTCCAGCCAGTGGCGCCGCTACGACAAGATGCGGCGGTTCCCTGATGGGCTATTGGTGACCGGCGATGCGATCTGCAGCTTCAACCCGATCTACGCGCAGGGCATGACAGTCGCCGCGCTGGAGGCATTGGCATTGCGTGACTGCCTCGCCCGTGGCACCAGCGACCTGGCACCGCGATTCTTCCGCGCCGCGGCCAAGCCGATACGGCAGGCGTGGCAACTATCTGCGGGCGGCGACCTCGCGCTGCCTGAGATCAGTGGTGAGCAATCAGTGGCTACAAGGCTTTTCAACGGGTACGTCGATCGCATCCTGACCGCCGCCGAATACGACGCCGCCGCAGTGGATCAGTTCAGCCGAGTCACCGCGCTCGTCGACCCGGCGGTCCGGCTGCTTCGCCCGGCGATGATCTGGCGTGCTGCCGCCGCGAACTATCGGCGACCGCGCTACATCGCCTCGGCCCAGGCCATGTGGCCTTCGAAGCCACGCGATGTCGCCATGGCGCGGTAGCGAATGCTCGACAGGCAGTCGTCATCGTCATTGCGCCGACTCCGCTAACCCCAGTGCCGCTCGGGCCCGCGTCAGTTCCGGCCATGCGCTGTCGGCCGGCATACGCTTCACCGCATCGGCGAGTCCACAGCGTGCCGGCTCACCGCGAAGCTTGAAATCGTCCAGCGCCGAGCGTAGTTCGAATAGAAACGCCTCCTGCCGACGAGTCAGATCGATGGCAGCTGCCAAGTCCGCTGCCTTCGTGTCTGGATCGGCTTGGAGCTTTGCGCGGAGCCGCAGTAGTTCGGCGTCGTAGTAGTGCACGCCCGTCGCGTCGGCCAGCCGAAGCCCGGTGTCGATGCGGCGACGTGCTTCCTCGTGGTGTCCGGCGGCAATCAACAGTCGCGCCAACACCCTGTCGTACATCGGCCGGAAGGCGCCGTAACCGGCGTCCTGCCAGGTGTCGAGACGCCGACTGGCGGTCTCAAGTTGAGCGGCGACGTCCGCTGGATCGCAGCCGCTGTCCAACGAGATCGACGCGCTGACAGCTGCATGTTGCACCACACCGACAAGATGCCAGCCGTCGAGCCCGTGTCGTTCGGTCACGGCGAGCAGGTCGGCGGCGAGTGTTGCGGCACGGTCGAGTTGAGCGCTCTCCGTGCACATCCAGATCTGCCCAAAGCGGACATAGGCGAGCGTGTTGGGACCTTTCGGAAATGCGGCCCGCTCGGAACGGTCGGCGGCCTCTGCGAATTCGGCATCGGCGCCAGCCAGATCGCCCTGCAATAGCCGCAGCGCCCCGAGCCCAACACACGCCGCTGCACGATAATCGAATGGCACAATCCAGCTGTCTTCGAACTCCTGAGATGCCAGCGCCAGGTCAAACTTCCATTGCTCGATCAGCGGACGTGCAACATCGAGCTGGCCGCCAAACAACGCCATGACGCCCCATGCGCCGCCCATCGGAATAGACGGCCGCCGTGGTTCGACGAGGGCGACAATTGGCTCTGCCCGGCGCAGCTCGCCCCGGTTGATGTAGTAGATCGTGAGCGTGTTCAGCGCCGCGAACAGTTTGTCGTCGTTCAGGTCGGTGCCGCCCAACTGCAGGCACCGCTCCAGATCGCTGGCCCACGCGGTACTTCCGGCGCCTTCCGCGGCGCCGACGAGCATCCCCGCTGCAGACGCAGGGCCATCTCCTGGCGGTTCCGTTCGGCACTTGGCGGTACCCGGTCGAGATGGTCGATGGCCAGCGTCAAGTATTCACGCGCTTCCGCCAAAGCAGCTCGGCGTTGGGCCTCCGTGGACGCCTGCAGATATGCGTCAGCCGCACGGTCGTATCGCTCGGCTTGTTCGTAGTGGGCTGCCACCAGCCGCCAGTCCGGATCACCGACGCCTTCGATGAGCGCGTCGGCAACTTTCGCGTGCAGTCGGCGCCGGACGCTTGGCGGCGGCAATTCAGCGGCCACCTCTCGCAGCAGTTCGTCGCGGAACCGCTAGGAGGTCGCTGAATAATCGGCGCGCCTCCCCGGAATATCGCTCTGAAC
>DASWBF010000128.1:0-2145 GCA_036390735.1 Mycobacterium sp.
CGAACGGGCGCCTTTTCCTCATCGCTCACCACGACGGTCTCCAGCCAACGCAGCATGAGGTGGTTTGAAGCCTCCCCCCGCAGGGCGACTTCGAAGGGCCACAAAACCTTCATCTTCCGTGCAGCATCGCAATCAGAAAGAACTCCTACATGCACCTTCCTCTCGCGTTCGGGACACAACAATGCCGCTAAGTTAGAGGCTTGAGCCGAGTCCTGCAGCGTCTTCGCGGTTGCAGGAAATGACATGGCGTGTCGCGGGGTCGAAAAGGCGTGGGAATCGATCACACCGATATTCTTTGTGATGTGGCGAATGGTGCGGTGGGTTCAGCTCCGGCGTCGGGTCGGTTGACCGACCATCTGGCCATCGGGGTGTTGACCGGCCTGATCCATCGGGACATTGTCGACGATGTCATCCGTGAATGCGGGAAACGCGAGAAACGGTCACGGCTACTGCCTGCGCACGTAGTGATGTACTACGTGTTGGCGTTGAACCTGTTCTTCGGTGAGGCCTACGAAGAGGTGATGCGCCAACTCGTGAACGGGCTGCGGTTTCTGGGGAACTGGCGCCCCAACTGGGAAGTGCCGTCCACGAGCGCGATCTCCCAGGCCCGCACGCGCCTGGGAGAGGCCCCGATGAAGCTGCTGTTCGAGCGGATCGCGGTGCCGATGGCCCGGGCCGGCACCCGCGGGTCGTGGTTGCGCGGGCGACGGGTGATGGCCATCGACGGGCTGGTGCTCGACGTGCCCGCCACCCCGGACAACGACAAGGAGTTCGGCCGCTCCGGCAACGCCACCGCGCCCAGCCCGTTCCCCCAGATCCGGCTGGTCGCGGTGGGCGAGTGCGGCACCCACGGAATCGTCGACGCCGCGTTCGGCCCGGTCGGCACCGGTGAGCAGACCCTGGCCGCGCAGCTGATCGCCCGGTTCACCCCCGACATGCTGGTGCTCGCCGACCGGAATTTCTACAGCTACCAGGCCTGGCAGCAGGCGGTGGCGACCGAGGCGGCGCTGCTGTGGCGGGTCTCGGCGAGCCTGCAGCTGCCGGTGCTGGCGTGGCTGCCCGACGGCTCCTTCCGCTCGGTGCTGATCAACCCGGCGGTCCGTGGACGGCGCCGCGAGCAGCTCATCGCCGCCGCGGCGGCCGCGGCGGAGCTGGACCCGGCCCAGGCCATGCCGGTCCGGGTCGTCGAGTACATGATCGACAATCGGGCCGGTGCCGGGGAGCTGTTCTGCCTGATCACCACGCTCACCGATCACGAGTTCGCCACCGCAGTCGAACTCGCCGCGGCCTACGCGCAACGCTGGGAGATCGAACTGTCCTTCGACGAAATCGAAATCCACCAAACCGGGGGTGATCGGGTGCTCCGATCCCGCACCCCGGAACTGGTGAAACAAGAAATCTGGTCGCTGCTGCTGACACACTATGCGATACGCCACGTCATGAAAGACGCCGCCGACACCGTCGGAACCGATCCCGACGACCTGTCATTCATACGCAGCTACCGCGCGATCCGCCGCCAGGTTCCCAACCAGGCGGGCTTTTCCCCCTGACCGACTCACCGACGCACTCAACGAAAGCCTCGACGAGATCGTCGCACAACGCCTCGGCCCACGGCGACAACGAACATGTCCCCGGGTGGTCAAGAGATACCGCGCGCACAGTCACCGCATCAAACGAGCAACCGACCGAATCCAACTCCACCCCGACTCACCGAAGATCCACATCTTCGCGGCGCCGTGCCTAACTTAGCGGCATTGGGTGTTCGGGACGCCTTCGTGCTCGGCGAACTCGACGCAATCCTTGATGTCGAACGTCGCCATCGGGAGTTCGCGGGCGAGGCAACAGGCGGCGTCGCAGCCGTCGTTAAGCGGCCCGCGGTGCGCGCTCGCGGCGGCACCGGAGCAGTCCGAGCAGTGCCCCGTGCTGGCGTCGCCGGCGTCCTCGCCGCGAAGCGCGACCGTCGGGCGGTCCGCAGGCCGCCACTAGCAACAGCACCGACGGCCCGAAACGGAACCAGATCGACCAGCCGTCGGCGATCTCGAAGTCTGCGAGTCCAGAGGTAGCCGCGGCGGCCACGGTACGAGGCGGGCCGCATCGGGTGTGGTGGTCGCCGACGATCGGGGTCATCGAGGAGCTGTTCGAGCC
>DASWBF010000129.1:0-3138 GCA_036390735.1 Mycobacterium sp.
GACCACGAAATGCGCTTCGCCCCAATGCAATACGGTGCCGCGGGGTAGTACCCGCAGATCGTCGAGCTCGGTGGCCACCGCGGGCGCGCAATCCGTAGGCTGCGGCAGCTTCGGCGATCTGCAGCGCGTTGGTGCCGTCGCGCCCGGTGCCGGTGGCCTCGTGCATCTCGGCCAGCGACACGTGGCGGCCGTGGTAGCCGAGCGCCATGGCCAGTGCGGCGGGCACCGCAGTCGGCCATCTCAGCCTGCGCGACGAACGGGATCGCGCGCCGGTGCCACCTCACCAGAGCCTCGGCAGCAACACGTTGATCAACCGCTGGCGTCCGGCCGGGATCAGCAGCTCACCTGCCGACTCCGGGCCGGGCTGCTCCAACTGGGCCGTCACCTCGGTCGGCGTGACCTCGACGACGACCGCGTCGAGCGTCGTCCCGGATGCGTCCCGGAATTGCACGGCGGTCCCCAGGTCGGGCGTCGCCGGGCCGGTGCGGACGGCGGTCACCGACGTGCCCTGAGCGACCGCCGGCAGCGCCTCGGTGCGTGCGATGGTCACCGTTCCGGCCGCCACAGCGCCCGCGGCCAGCAGCACTCCCAGCCCGACAAGTCCGGCGTCTATCCACCCCGGCTGCTTGATCAGTTCGCCGGGGCGGGCTCCCGCGGACCGGCGGTCGCGCCAGCGCTCACGAAACACGGACTCGTAACGGACCTCGCCATCGGTCGTCACGACGACCTCACTCTCGGACAGCCGGTTCTGCAGGAATTGACGAAGGCCTTCAACGCGATTCCTCCGCACACATTGTGGCTGCTGCCAAGCCGAGGCGCGGCCGGATCGGCGATTGGCCTCTACTTCGTCTGCGTCGGGGGCGGCGTGGTGGGCCGTGTGGGAATGCAGGTGCCGGTCTTGACCGTGGTCCCGGTTTGGGGGCTGCCAGAGGTGACGGTGGTGTTGCCGGTGCCGTTGCCCTTGCCGCCGTGGGCGATGCGCAGCTCGTCGGCGGTCAGCGTGCGGATGCTCTGCCGGCGCAGCGCCAGCTTGTTGCGGTTGGTGTTCATTGGTCTCTCCTTACCTGTGTCGACGCAGCCCGGTGGCCGCGCTCACGGGTAGGAGCACCAACTCCCGCCAAACGGGACACTCTTTGAGAAGTGGTGTGCTACCGGCTGCGGAGTTCCGAACCGATCCGCTCTGCCGTGGCGGGGTCTAGCCGCACATGCCTGTCCAGTCGGGGTACTTCGATTGCTCAGCCCGTGTAGCCCTTGTGCACGCGGCCGCGCGGTGTCACGTCCTCTGCCGCCTCGTCGCCCCATGCGGCCCAGCCGGGTTGAGGATGGCGGGCGAACAGCTCGAGATACGGTCCGGGGGAGCACGCTTCGATGAACGGATACTGTTCATCGGGTTTGCGTGAATGCTCCCGTTTCCTGGTTTCGATCATGTTGACCTGACTTCTGGCGTGCGGCAGTGTCCGCATGCTTCCGCGGACGCCGAACAGAATCAGCTCGGTCACATTTCGGAAGTAGAAGCCGACGCCGCGGCCGTCGGGACCGCCGTCTTGTCGCCGTTTCGCCCAGATCACGTTCGACACGTAGCGAAATCCCCACGCGTTCATGACCCGAAGCCCTTCGGGCAGAAGCGCATTCGGTACCCACAGGTACAGGTGCGAATTCGGCGCCGCCACGTCTGCGACCGGGATATCGCAGATCGCATCAACGTCGAGCGTCGAATAGCGGTCAAGCCTGCGATGCTCCGGCGCTACCTTTCCGGTGCGGTTCGTGAATCGCCAAGGCGGGTCGGCGAGCAATGTCTTCCAACCGCCCTGGCTCGCGGGGAGGGACGGCGGTTCGGCTACTGCGCGCAATGGCGCGGCGCGAAGACGTGTCCCGTCATCGATCTGCTCCGACAACGTCACGCTGCCCTCCCTTTGAACAAAGTAGATCTTCATCGAACAAGGTAGATCTTCGATCGGGAGCGTAAATGAGAGCGCCGACGACATGCGGGCCGCGTCGGCTGCGGTCAACGCGTTTACTGCAGTGTCGTCACGGCAAGCGGGGCGTCGGAGCCGGTGACGCGGATGTCGACCGAGCGGATCTGTGCGGTAGGGATCACTGTCGCCGCGGCGAGGCCGGACGCCTCGTCGCCGGCGGGACGCCACGATCCCACGGTGGTGTGCTTGCCGTCGACGGTGGTGACGACCAAGTCGTAGCTACCGACGTTCCTCGACCAGTCCTTGGTGTATTCGCAGTTCCAGTCCAACCTGGTGCCCCACTGTTTCTCCGTGACCCCCAGCTCTGCGGTGATTCCGCCGCGTCCGGCCGGGGCCATTGCCTGCAGCGCCGGCGCGGTCGACGGCTGAGGGCGTCCGAAAACCGACGCCGTGACGATGACGCCGACGGCGAGGAACGCGGCTGCGGTAGCGGCCACCAAAGCCATGACGTTGCGACGACTTCGCCGCTGCCGTCGCTGGGCCGCGCGTGCAAGCGACGGCATCAGGTTCAGTGGCTGCTGGTCATCCTTGCCATTGGGGGTCGCATCCAGTGCCACCGCCTCTTCAGGGCTGAGCACATTGAGAATACTTGGCATGCCGGCGAATTCGCTCAGCGCTGCCGCCCGTTCCGGATTGGCGGCCAAATAGCCTTCGTACTCGATTCGCTCCTGCGGGCTTAGAGCCCCGAGGACGTAAGCGGCGTCCCAGTGTTCGATGTCATTGTCGTCGGTCACCGGACAACCCCCCTTTCCTGCAAGGCATTTCGTAGCGCTTTGAGCGCGTAATGAAGCCTGGACTTCACGGTGCCTACAGCGATCTGCTCGTGTTCGGCAATGTCGGCGACTGTCTGCCCCAGATAGTAGGCGCGCACAATCGCGGTACGGTGCTCCTTGCTGAGCGACAGCAGAGCATCGGACAGTATCCATTTGTCGAACGCCGGATTGATGGCGTCTGCGAGATTCCGCTCGGGCAGGGTCTCGGTGCTGAATTCGCGTGAATAACGAGAGCTGCGGCGGTCGTCGATCACGATGTTCCTTGCGACGGTAAATAGCCATGCCCGCGCCGATTCCGAGGGTTGTTCTAGCACGTCGGGCTTCTTCCACAGTCTCAACAGCGATTCCTGCACGACGTCCTCGGCGAACTGCGTGTCCCCGTTGGTCAG
>DASWBF010000130.1:0-7609 GCA_036390735.1 Mycobacterium sp.
ATCCGGTGCCAGGTCGAACCGGCCCATCACATACACCTGGTTACGCATGGCACCCACCTTGTCGGCAGACCACGCGAGGTTGAAGTGGTTGGGCGGCATCTTGTAGATGCCGTGGCTGAGCTTGCCGGTGAAGTTCGCGAAATGCGCCATCATCGCCGCGGTGGCGTCGGCTTGTTCGTCGAGCGTTCGAGGTGGCGTCGACGGCGGCCCGCCGAGCCGTTCCACGGCAAGGTGATTCGGGTCGTCGCGATCCCAGTTCAGCAGCACGTCCCGGATGTAGAACTCGTGGGCGGCGGCAGTGGACTGGACGTGGTTAGGCCGCCCGTCAGCCGGGTCGGAGTCGACGGTGATTGTGAACGATCCGTCGGAATCCACCTGCATCGTGCGGCCGTTGAGTACGTCGACCGTGCCCATGTTGGCGTCCCACAGCGTGAAGTAGTTCTCGGTCATCCGGTTGTCGCCCACGCGCCCGTGGATCTCGTAGCGATCGTCCACCGAGATCGGGATCACCCGGTAGACGCTGTCGGGATTATCGATGCCCCAACGGGATCCGGGAATGCGCCGGCCGGCCAGCGGATGGCCCAATCGGGTGATACAGACGACCTTCGGCCGCAGCGTGTCCTGGTTCGACGACCACACCGCGGCCGAGAACATCACTTCGGCGACGGCTTCGTCGAAGCGGGCCCGCATCGCGTCGGACGGCTTTGTGCGGGCCAGCCAGTTCTCCGCGACGGTGCGATATGCGGCTTTCACGGTCGGGTGCTCGGTCAGGTCCAACGCCGCGAGCTCGTGATCGTGTTGTACCGCTGTCGCGACCGGATCGTCAGTCACTCACTGCTCCTTCATGTTCGGGTCCAGGCCGCAACCGGGTGCGGTAGGCGGTGAAGCGCTCGTCGACCTGGGAGTCTGTCAACCCGTAGTCCTCGAGTGCATAACTGGGACGCTGCGGCTCGCGAGGGCGGTGAGCCAGCCAGTGCCGCATCGCGCCCTGCGCATCCGCGGTCAGCTCCATCCCGATCGCGTCGTACACCCGCGAAGTCTCACCGATCGGGTCGGCAACCAGGTCGGCGAACTCAATGTCGGTGACCCGCTCGGCGTCGTCGGCCCAGCCCGCCCGGGCGGCCATCGCCCTGTCGTTGGTCCAACTCATCCGTTCCAGCCACTCGGCGCCGACCCGATGCAGGTCGACGGTGTCGGAGTGCATCGCGTGCAGGGTCGCGTTCAGGCTCGCGCCCGACGCGACGGCCTCGCGCGGATCGCGGTGCATGTGCACGAGGTGCAGATCCGGGAACTGCGCGCGCAAGGTGTCCAGGTAGCCCAGGTGTGCCGGCGATTTGAGCACCCACGCTTTTGCGAGCTCGCCGCGCTGGCGTTTCTGCCACTGCAGGAACTGCAGCATCCGGTGCAGATAGTCGTACGCGGGGGTGAAGTCCTGGTCGTCGATCCAGGACCGATACACCGGCAGATGTGCGCCGGACTCCGGAACGTGCGACAGGAACACGTCGGAGAGGAACACGATTTCCTCTTCGGGTTCCCGCGCGTACATGGGATGAATCGCGAACAGCTCCGGTGCGAGCTCGCGGGACTTCGCTTCGCGGGCTTCGCTGATCGCGATGCGCGGGTCGATACCCGCGAACCGGTGATCCAGCTTGGGTGCGGCCTCGACAACCTCCCACCCGTACGCGCAGTGGAAACGGGGATCGGCGGCCAGCAGTCGTTGCGCCAACGTCGTGCCGCTGCGCATCATCCCGACCACGACGATCGGCGCGACGATCGGCTCGTCCGTGATCTCAGGATGCCGTTTGATCCACTCGTGAGCGCGTAACCGCATCCGCAGGCTGTGCACGATCCCGGACCGCAGTTTGTGGGTTCCGATGTCGTTGAGGTCAGCGGCGGCGTAGCTCTCGAGCAGCACGGCCAACGGCACCTCGAACGGCAACGGCCCCCAGTCGTCGAGTCCTTCCTTCTGTTGTGCGGCCGACATCGCGCCCGCCATGTCGAAGGCCGAGTTGCCCATGCCGGTCAGAACTTCAGGTGGTGGCTCATGTCGCCGACCTGGTCGATGAACATGATCCGGGTGTCGAACCACCACACGCCGTCGATTCGGTGGAATGTGTCGCGGTAGTGTCCGGTCACGATGACCTGAAGTGGCAATTCGGGAGTGGCTTGCGTGACGCAGTAGTAGGAGCGGCTGTGCGCGGTTCCGGCGTCCTCGTCGACGTAAATCTGCACATTGCTTGTGTTGTGCTTGGTTTTGGGTGTGCCGTCGTCGTAGAGCCGCGTCGCCATCTCGTACATCTGCCTGACACCGGCTGTGCCGGTGAACACGGTCTCCGGGGGGCCGTTCTCGACGCCGCAGATCCGGCCGTGGGCGAACAGTTGCGCCACGCCGTCCAGGTCACCGGCGTCCAGCAGCTCGGCGTAGGTGTAGATCAAGTTCTCGATCTGACGTGCGCTGGCGCCCATTTCACCGTAATCAACCAGCCGCCGACCGACTGTGTCAATGGCTCGCTACCCTGACACCGTGACGTCGACGTGGTCGCCCGCGCGGCTCGGCGACATGACCGGCAAGCGCGTCATCGTGACCGGAGCGACCAACGGTGTCGGCCTCGGCACAGCCCGTGCGCTGGCGAAGGCCGACGCGCATGTGATCGTGGCGGTCCGCAACACCGAGCTGGGCGCGCAGCGTGCCGCCGAAATCGGCGGGTCGACAACGGTTTCCAAGCTCGATCTCGCGGACCTGTCCTCCGTGCGGGCGTTCGCCGACCGGCTCGACGACGACGTCGACATTCTGGTCAACAACGCGGGTGCGCTCGCCGAGAAGCGCTCAGACACCGTCGACGGGTTCGAGATCACGATCGGCACGAACCTGCTCGGACCGTTCGCACTGACCAATCTGCTGTTCGAGCGGGTGCGCTCGCAGATCATCAACGTCGGGTCGGACGCCCACAAGTCGGCGACATTGCGGCTCGATGACATGCACCTGCGGACGCACAAGTGGACCGCGCTGGGCGCCTACGCACGCTCGAAGCTGGCGGTGATGTTGTGGGGGCTGGAACTGGATCGCAGGTTGCGCGCGGCGCAGTCACCGGTTGTCACCCACCTGACTCATCCGGGGTTCGTGGCGTCGAACCTGTCGCACGTCTCAGACAGGCCGCTGATGGCGGTCGCACACCGGGCGATCAAGGGGGCGGCCGGCTTGGTCGCGAACGACATCGACGCCGGGGCAGCGCCCACGCTGTATTGCATCACCGAGCCCATCCCGCCCGGCAGCTATGTCGGCGTCGACGGCGTGTTCGGCTTTCGCGGAGCACCCGTTCTGATCGGCCGGTCCGTTGAAGCGTGCGATTACGAGGCGGCCGCGGAAGTCTTCAAGTTCGCCGAGCAAGAGACCGGCACCGAGCTTCCGGTCTAGTCCGCGACACTCAAGCCTCTGCGGCGACGCGCCGATACGAGTCGCAGGTTTGAGTTTGGAGGGGCGAGACCACTCAGGGAGCGCTGACGCGGGGTATCTCGGCCGTGATCCGGTCCAGCAGAGCGGGATAGCGGTCGGCCTCCCGGTGCCTGCCGGGTTTGCCGCTGCTGATGAGCCCCGCCGCAAGCCCGCGCTCGGGGTCGGCCCAGACCGCGATGTTGGTCAATCCGGTGTGGCCGAATGCGGCGGGTGCGTTGCGCCCGAACGGCCCGAAGCGCGTCGACCCCAACATGTACCCGGTCCCCCACCGCAGCGGCGCAAGCCCGACCGCGACATCGGGTCGCAACCGCCGGCATTCCTTCACTGCGGCTCGCAGAGTTTCGGGCCGCATGACGCGCACGCCGTCGAGTTCGCCTCCACGACCCAGGATTTCGGCGAACCGGGACAGTTCGTCCGCGGTCGACACGGTGTTGGACGACGGCAGCACACTCGTCAGGTACTGCGGAGTGTTCGAGAACGGAATGACCTTCTGCAACGTCCCGCCGACCGCCAGCCGAAAGACCCGCGCGATCGGCGCCGGTAACGGCTTGCCTGTCGCGTGACTCGGCGCGACCAGTGGAACATCATGCGGCACAACGCCGTAATTGGTCCACCGGAAGCCCAGCGGGTCGAGAATCTCCGTCGCCAAGATGTCGCGGATGTTCGTGCCGGTCGCGGCCGAGACGATCTCGCGGACCAGCGGGCCCCACGTCAGCCCGTGGTAGATGTGCACCAGACCCGGCCGGTAGAGCGGCTTCAGTTCGCCGAGCTTCTCGCGGGTGTACTCACTGTCGTCCATGCGTCGCAAGTCCGGCCGCGGGCCGGTGTGAATCGGGATGCCTGCGCTGTGCGTCATCACATGCCGGATCGTCGTGCGGTCCTTGCCGTGACTGGTGTAGTTGGGCAGGTAGTCGCAGACGCGATCGTCGAGCGAGAAGTGTCCGCGTTCGACGAGCATGTGGACGACGGTCGTGGTGATCGCCTTGGCCGCGGAGTACGCGCAGAACGGTGTTTCCGTCGTTACCGGAACCTTGTCGGCGTCGGGCGGATCGGTGGGCGCGTTACCCCAGCCGTGCCCGACCGCGCGGTTGAGGACGACCCTCCCGTTGTGCCGCAGACACAACTGAATCGCGGGGTGCATTCCCGCCGCATACCAGTGCCGCGCGGCCTGCCAGATCCGTTCGACGGACGCGGCGTCGATCCCGGAGTGGTCTTCTTCTCCGATCGCGGTAACGGAATCCAGGTCGTCGGGGACGCGGATTCTGCTGTCCTCGGTCACGTGTGCTTCCTGTGCAACGTCGCAGCGAGGTGCTGCTGCAACCATTGGCCTATGGCGGCCATGCGTACCGTGTAGCGCAGTTCGTCACCATCCACGCGAATCGAACGGCTCAGTGCCGTGACCTCTTTGGCCGACTCGGTCAGTCCGATCGTGGTCGCGTTCAGTTCCATCTCGATCGTCGTCCCGCTGATCGACAGCGTGCCCTCCTGAACTTCGGCGATGCCGGTGGGATGCGCGAGAACCCATTCGACCCGGCCCGGAGACGGCACCCGGACATAGCCGATTTCGGCGTGCAACGGACGCCCGTCATCGCTGGCCTTGGTCCGCTGGTTGTAGGTGAGGAACGGCTTGCCGACGTGACCGAACGTGACCTCTTCGTCGTAACTGAACGGCTGAATCGTCGGGTACTCGCCGGTGCCGTGGCCTGCCCACAAGCCCAGCAGCGGAGCGAGGGCAGCGATGCTCGGATGGAGGTCGGCCACGTCCGTCAGGGTACGGCGTGGCCGAGGCGACGTAGCTAGCCGCGCACTCGGCGCCGGTACGATGTCGGGGTCTCCCCACAGAACTGGGTGAAGGCCCGGGTAAAGGAGCTGAGGCTGTCGAACCCGACGGCCGAACACGTCTGCTGCACGGTCTGTTCCGGTGCCGCCAGCAGCGCCATCGCACGGAGCATCCGGGCATGTTGCAGGTAGGTCCGCCACGAAATGCCAACCGCCGCTTGGAATTGGCGTCGCAGGGTCCGTTCCGAAACGGATACCGCCCGGCTGACCTCGTCCGCGGTCACCGATGACAGATGCTCCTTGGTGTAGGCCATCGCCGCCGCGACGATCGGGTCGTCGGACGTCGGCAAGCTCAGCGGCGACTCGTGGTCCAACGCCTCGGACACCAGATGGGCAAGGGTCCGGAAGAACCCGTCGGACACCGCGTCGCTGTCCGCCCGGTCGATCGGCCACCGCAACGCGTACACCATCATCTCCCGGATCAGAGGCGAGACGGCCACGATGCGCGCGCGGTCGCCGCCCGCCGGAATGAGTTGCGGATCGAACATCACCGCCACGGTCTTGACGTCCGGGTTCATGGTCGCCTGGTGCTGCAACCCGACCGGGATCCACGCCGCCTGCTGCGGCGGCAGCAGATAGTGCGCCGTCTCCGTCTCGACCTCGACCACGCCGCCGATCGCGTATTCGATCTGGTGCAGGTCGTGTGAATGCCATCCGGTGACCAGCTTGTGCCCCTCGTACAGGTAGCTGCCGGCAAGCGCGCGACCACCGCGACGTAGCTCGATGACGTTGGCCGGTTCGGCTAAACCTCTGTCCGAACTCGCAAAGACGGTCACGCTTAAGCAGGGTACAAGTGAGCTATGAACGCCGCGCACGCGAGGAGCGATATGAACGTCGACGATCTGATCCTGGTAAGCATCGACGACCACGTCGTCGAGCCGCCCGACATGTTCCTGCGCCACGTTCCCGCGAAGTACCGGGACGAGGCGCCGATCGTGGTGACCGACGACAAGGGCGTCGACCAGTGGATCTACCAAGGCAAGCCGCAGGGCGTCAGTGGCCTCAACGCGGTGGTGTCGTGGCCGGCCGAGGAGTGGGGGCGCGACCCGGCCGGGTTCGCCGAGATGCGGCCCGGGGTGTACGACGTGCACGAACGCGTCCGGGACATGAACCGCAACGGCATCCTGGCGTCGATGTGCTTTCCGACCTTCACCGGGTTCTCCGCGCGGCACCTCAACCAGCATCGTGAACAGGTCACCGTGATCATGGTGCAGGCGTACAACGACTGGCACATCGACGAGTGGGCCGGCGCCTACCCCGACCGGTTCATTCCGATCGCACTGCTGCCGACCTGGAACCCCGAGGCGATGTGCGACGAGATCCGCCGGGTGGCCGCCAAAGGCTGCCGCGCCGTGACCATGCCCGAGCTGCCGCATCTCGAAGGCCTGCCCAGCTATCACGACATGGACTACTGGGGCCCGGTCTTCCAGACGCTCTCCGACGAAAACGTGGTGATGTGCCTGCACATCGGCACCGGCTTCGGTGCGATCTCGATGGCCAAGGACGCGCCGATCGACAACCTCATCGTGCTCGCCACCCAGATCTCGGCCATCGCGGCGCAGGACCTGGTGTGGGGGCCGGCCATGCGCAGCTTCCCCGATCTGAAGTTCGCGTTCTCGGAGGGCGGCATCGGCTGGATTCCGTTCTATCTCGACCGCTGCGACCGCCACTACACCAACCAGAAGTGGCTGCGGCGTGACTTCGGCGGCCGGCTGCCCAGCGAGGTGTTCCGCGAGCACGCGTTGGCCTGCTACGTCACCGACAAGACGTCGCTCAAGCTGCGCCACGAAATCGGCATCGACATCATCGCCTGGGAGTGCGACTACCCGCACTCCGACTGCTTCTGGCCCGACGCGCCCGAGCAGGTGCTGGCCGAGCTCGAGGCCGCCGGCGCCGACGACACCGACATCAACAAGATCACGTGGCAGAACGCGTGCCGGTTTTTCAGCTGGGACCCGTTCGCCAAGACGCCACGTGAGCGGGCCACCGTCGGCGCGCTGCGGGCCTCGGCTGCCGACGTCGACGTGTCGATCCGGCCTCGGAAGGAATGGGCGCGCCTGTACGCCGAGAGGCAGCTCGCGAAGGCGTAGGGCAACTGCGGATTCCCCACCAACATGTGGCGGAATCGTGGTTAACTTAGTCGATGCTCGCGAAGGTTCGGCGCATCCTGAGTTTCGAGATGACCATCGCCGAATGGATCGGCACCGCAGCCATGCTGGCGGTTCCCTATCTGCTCGTCGGCGTGATCTGGCCGCTCATCCACACCGACCAGCTCAGCCACAGCCACGGCGCAGCCAGGGTCGTGGCGTTCCTCGG
>DASWBF010000131.1:0-2459 GCA_036390735.1 Mycobacterium sp.
GGTATCCGCAGCGCGAGCCAGGTCGCCGGTGCGGCCGGCGGGGTGCGGTCGGCCATCGCGCTGCGCACCCGGGGGACCGCGGTGCTCGCGGCGCCGGCCGCCGCCACGACAAACGCCGCGGCCGAGCCCAGCCGCAGCCCCGCCCACAGCGCGGGTGGTCGCAACCCCACGGGCGCCTTCGTGATCGCCACCAGCGCCGCGGCTAGCGTCGCCTGCGTGACGGGATGGCGGCGGCCGGGCAGTGCACTCCAGGCCACCAGACCGACCGCCAGGCCCAGCGCTTCAAGCCGACGAATCATCTTGTCTGACATTAGAATTCGGGACCGCCAGCGGCCTCCAACTTCTCGAGCGACCGCCGGATGCGTTCGGTGTCCTCGGGTGTCCACCCGTCAGGCGGTGCCACCGCCACCCACCCGTCCAGCACGGAGTGGCCGTAGTTGTGGCCGTGACCCGCGGGCATGCCCGACGCGTTGGTCATGTCGAAGCCCACCTGCCAGAACGTGATGATCGGGTACCACCGCATCGACGCGGTGCGGTCGCGGCTCGGCGGTTCACGCAGCCAGTCGGGTCGTTCGAACAGCAGATCCGGCGACCACCACACGATCGGGTCGGATGCATGCTGAAGAAACAGCACCCGGGTGCCCTGCCAGGGCGGCGCCGCGATGGTGGCGACGTCGTCGCCCTTCGAAAATCGCACGGTGCGCCCGTTGTCGTAGCGCGGCTGGACCTCCGGCGTGCCCGGGTCGCGGCGAACAGTCAGCGCGTGCCACAGCGAACTCGCGTTCGGCGGTCCGACCCACAGCACCGACGAGAACCCCATCTGCTCGATGTCGGGGAGGTAGCCGAACGCCGCCTGGCCCGCCATCGACCCGAGGCTTTCGCCGTACAGCGCCAGCTTCGGTCGGCGTTCCGGCGATTGTTTGGCCCACCGCCCGTGCACCGCGTCGATCAGATGCTTACCGGAGTCCGTCGACGTCTGCCTGTCCGCCAGGAAGGAAATCCAGCTCGGCAGATACGAATACTGCAAAGCCACAATTGCGGTGTCGCCGTTGTACATCGACTCGATCGCGCGTGCCGCGACCGGATCGACCCAGCCGGTGCCCGTGGTCGGCACGATCACCAGCAGCTCGCGGCCGAACGCGGCGGTGCGCTGCAGTTCGGACAGGATCACGTTCACCCGCGCGTCCTCGGTGTCGGCCGTCGCCAGCCCCGCGTAGATCCGGATCGGTTCCTTGGCGGGGCGTCCGTTGAGTTCGGTCAGCTGGTCGGCGTGCGGTCCGGTGGCCACGAAGTTGCGGCCTTGATAGCCGAGGGTGTCCCACGCCGCGAAAGAGCTTGGGCTGCCGGATCTTTCGGGCTGCGTCGGCTGCTCGATCCCCGGCCGGATGCTGGCATTCTGCGGTCGGAACATCGCGCTCGAGCCGCCGACGAAGCCGCGGATCAGCACGCCGTTGACGAGCGTGACGATCAGCACGACGACGATCGCAGTGCCGATGAACAGCGCGACCTCGTCGTTCACCCCCCATCGTCTGATCAGGTAGCGAGCCAGCGCCTTGATCATGTCGAGCAGCACCCGCGACACGCCGACCAGCGCTCCGCCGACGACCCCCGCGATCAGCAGTGTGCGCAGGTAACCGAGAGTCGACGGGCCCTCGATGCCCATCACGTTCGACACCTGCCGCTGCCAGGCCGCGGCGGGGATGATCATCAGCACGCTGGCCGACGCGGATACCGCAACAGTGACCGCCTTCAAGCCGTAGAGCACCCTGGGGTTCGGCGGCCACCAGCCGCGGCGCCGCGGCTTGAACGCCTTACCGAGCAGCACGCCGATCCCGTAGCCGATCGCGGCATTGATGCCGCCGATCACACCCTGGAAAAGCCATTGCCGCGGCAGCAGCGACGGCGTCAGCGACAGGCAGAAGAACAGCGCACCGACCGCCACGCCGACAAAGTCCAGCCGGACCAGACCCCACGCCCACAGCAGAAATGGGTGCAGGTCGCGTTCCTCGCGGTCGGCGGCCGGCGCGCCGGTCCCGCTCGCGGTGTCGACGGCGCCGTTCACTCGCCTACCCGAACAACTCCGGCAGCACGCGCTCGGAGGTGGCGCGCAACTCGTCCAGCGACACCGTGAACAGCCCTTGCACCTCGACCGCGTCGCTGCCGTGATCCGCCACGCCGATGCGGACGGCCGGCAGTCCGCGCGCCTCGCACATGGCGCGGAACCGGCTCTCCTCGGTGCGGGGGACGGCGACCAGCACCCGCCCGGCGGATTCGGAGAAGAGAGCGACGAAGGGATCGGCGTCCTCTGGAAGTACGATGCGGCAACCGGTTTCGCCAGCGAGCGCCGATTCGACCACCGCCTGGATGAGCCCGCCCTCGGACAGGTCGTGCGCGGCGGACACCAGTCCGTCCCGCGAGGCGGCCGTGAGCACGTCGGCGAGCACCCGCTCCCGCTGCAG
>DASWBF010000132.1:0-2597 GCA_036390735.1 Mycobacterium sp.
TCGAAGGCGGGCGCCGGAGTGCCCAGCGCGATCATGGTTGACTCGACGGCCATGAAACGAGCCTAACTTGCATCCATACTGGCGCCGGCGGCGTTTGCCGGCGAAGGCGCACCGATAATGTAGGTCGGGATTCGGTGGCGGACATGGCCCCTCACAGGTGTCGAAGCGATGGAACAGCGATGGAAGCAGGGCGAGACATCGCTCGAACGATCCCAGGAAGCCATCCCCCGACCGCTACGTGAACACCGGGAGCGGTCCCCATCCCTCGGCGGTAGGGGTGATGCGCGGAGGTCGAAACTCGTCGTCCTCCTCGGCGAGTTGAGTGGGGTCGAAAACATCATCCGAGTCGCGGTAGGCGTCAGCCTCGTCGATGATCGACTCTGGGTATTGCTCCATCTGATCCAGTTTCTCGACAATGTTGCCCGACATCTCCTCGGGCACCGCAGATTTCACTGCGTTGATGACCCGGTCGAGCTTGACCCACATCTCGGCAATGTCGACGCCCCGGTCGCGGCTGTCCAGGATGGACTGGAGCTTCTCAGCCGCACGTAGCCCCGTCTCAACATTTACCTCCGCGTCGGTCCGCCCGAGCAGCCGGATGGTCAGTGCGCCCGCACTCTGGCGCTGCATACCGGCCAGGCGCCCCAGCCCTGCCGTGCCCGAGTGACCTCGGCGATTGCGATCTGCTCTTCTCGGGTGGCCAGGTCGGCGCGCGGCGCGTAACGCAGTCCACCGTGGCGCTCCCAGGTGTTCTGGTTGAACTGCACGCCGCCGTAGAAGCCGTTGCCGGTGTTGATGGCCCAGTTACCGCTGGACTCGCAGGAGGCCAGCGAATCCCACGTGGCGCTGTTGCTCACCGGCGGCACCTGGGTGCCCGGCTTGGCACCGACCCGCTGCACCGACGGCCGGGCGGGTGTTACGACATTGTGGGCCACCAGCCGTCGGCCGGTTTCGACGCCGTTGACGGTCGAGACGGCGAAGGTGACGTCCTGGGTGCCGGGAGTGCCGGGGTCCTCGACGACGTGGCGGCTGATGTTCAATGTCGGGTCCTGGATGCGCCGCAGCGGCGCCGGCAGCGCCATGCGCGCGACGACGTTGTGCATCCGGATGCGGGTGACCACGATCTGCATGCCCTCGATGACCGGCATCCACGCCGGGGGCAGCACCTTGTCGTCCTGCTGGAGCGGCGCACCGGCCGCAGCCAGCAGCTGGCCCACGGTGGGCGAGGCCAGGCGCTGGTCGCTGGCCACACCGCCGTCGTTGATGTGCACGTGCTTCGCGCTGACCACCGGCAGCGCCATGCCGGCCAGCGGCAAGCGGCTGGCACGAGACGCCGCGGCGGGGGCAGCATCGCTCATCGACAGCTGCTTGAGGGCCTCATCGACGGTCAAGGCGGTCGTCCACACCTGCTTGCTTGGTTGGCCGTCGATCGACACCTGCAGCGGCCGGCCGCGTCGCAGCACGATGGTGTCGGACTGGTGGACCAGCTGATTGGCGCCCGGATAGAGATTGTCGTGCTCACCGACGGCGAAGCCGCTTTCCCGCACCACGTCGATCACCCGCGACTTCATCGTCGACACCGTCATCGGTACGCCGTCGACGGACAGCGTGACGGTTTTGTGCACCGCCACGGCGTAGCCGCCCGCGAACGTCAACGCCAACAAGACCGCGCCCACCAGCGCACGCTGCACCTTCGATTTTGCGGTGACCTTTCCGCCGGTGCCCGCCCCTTCGCCAGCGGCGCTGTCATCTTCGCCGCCGCAGTCGGGTCGCTGGGCGGCCCGCTCCGGGGCCTGCTGCCCAGCCTCGGCCTCCAGGGCGGCTTTGGCCCCGCGGATCTCGGCCAGCGCAGTCTCGCGTCGCCGCGGCTGCTCGGCCACCTCGCCACCGCGACTGTTTTCGCCCAACGCCGCGTCCTCGGACTTGTCGATCCGTTCGGCGTCGGCCAACAGGGCTGAGACCTCCTCGGCCAGAACGTTGGCCCGCACCCTTGTCCCGTCCAGCGCGACTCGGCCTAGCCGGACCATGCCCGCGGCCTGGCACAACGCCAACGCCTGCACGAACAGCTGCCCCAGCGCAGCCAGGTGCCGCGTGCGGAATCGGGCGATCGCTCGATAGTCCGGGGCCGCCCCCTTGGCCAGCCACCGAAAGCACACATCATCGACGCATTTGCGTTCGATCAGCCGCGACGAGCGCACCCCGATGATGTAGCCGTACAACAGGACGCGGACCATTAGCCGTGGATCACAGGGCGGCGCGCCGCGCCCCTCGGTGCAGGCGGCCCGCATGCGGACAAGATCCAAATGCTCGTCGACCAACACCGCAATGAACCGGGCCAGATGCTCGGCCGGCAACCAGTCATCCAGCGACGGCGGCAACAACGATCCCTGATCCGGGGCGAATCCACCGAACGCCTTGTCCACCGGGCGGCTTCGGCCTCGCGAGATGCGTGTCTGCCCGCTGTCCAAGATCTACCTCGAACAATCCACCATCACCGAGTTCATCAGCCACCCATCATTCCCCGCGCCCGATCCCCAGCCGATCACCCCACCCGGCGTGTTGCCTACCCAGGCTCCGCCAGCCCTGCTGTTGCTCCC
>DASWBF010000133.1:0-2322 GCA_036390735.1 Mycobacterium sp.
CAGATTCACGAAGCGCGGGCCCACGGCGCCGACATGTTGCTGTTGATTGTCGCGGCGCTCGAGCAGCCGGCGTTGGCGGCGATGCTCGACCGCACCGAGTCGCTCGGCATGACCGCACTGGTCGAGGTGCACACCGAAGAAGAAGCCGACCGGGCGCTCCAGGCGGGTGCGCGGGTGATCGGCGTCAACGCACGGGATCTCAAGACACTCAAGGTCGACCGGGATTGCTTCGCTCGTATCGCACCCGGCCTGCCGAGCAACGTCATTCGCATCGCCGAGTCGGGCGTTCGCGGCACCGCGGACCTGCTCGCCTATGCCGGTGCGGGTGCTGACGCAGTGCTCGTCGGCGAGGGTTTGGTGACCAGCGGTGACCCGCGAAGCGCGGTAGCGGATCTCGTGACGGCAGGCACCCATCCGTCGTGCCCGAAATCGGCTCGGTGAGCGGGGATGAGCCGCTTGCGCGAAGACCGGTGAGCACCGCAAAACTACCGCGGTCCAGCGCGGCCGTCGCCGAGCCGACTACCCACGACCCCGACTCCCGTGGCCATTTCGGTGTCTACGGTGGACGATTCGTGCCCGAGGCGCTGATGGCCGTCATCGAAGAAGTCACCGCGGCGTACGAAAAGGCCCGTGCCGACCAGGAATTCCTCGACACGCTGGACCGCCTCCAAACGCACTACAGCGGCAGGCCGTCACCGCTGTACGAAGCCCGCCGCCTCACCGAGCACGCTGGCGGTGCGACGATCTTCTTGAAGCGAGAAGACCTGAACCACACTGGTTCTCACAAGATCAACAATGTGCTGGGCCAGGCGCTGCTGGCGAAGCAGATGGGCAAGACCCGGGTGATCGCCGAAACCGGCGCAGGCCAACACGGTGTCGCCACCGCGACGGCGTGCGCACTGCTCGGGCTGGAGTGTGTGATCTACATGGGTGCCGTCGACACCGCCCGCCAGGCATTGAACGTCGCCAGGATGCGACTTCTCGGTGCTGAGGTCGTGTCGGTGACATCAGGCTCGCAGACGTTGAAGGACGCGATCAACGAGGCATTCCGAGATTGGGTGACCAACGCCGAGCGCACGTACTACTGCTTCGGCACTGCGGCCGGTCCGCATCCGTTTCCGATGATGGTCCGCGACTTTCAGCGTGTGATCGGGTTGGAGACACGCGCACAGATCCTGGCCCAGGCCGGCCGGTTGCCTGACGCGGTCACTGCCTGCGTGGGCGGCGGTTCGAATGCGATCGGCATCTTCCACCCGTTCATCGACGAGCCGGGTGTGCGGCTGGTGGGCTTCGAAGCTGCGGGTGAAGGAGTCGAGACCGGAAGGCACGCAGCAACATTCACCGGAGGCTCGCCGGGCGCCTTCCAAGGATCGTTTTCGTACCTGTTGCAGGACGAGGACGGTCAAACCATCGAAAGCCATTCGATCTCAGCCGGATTGGACTATCCCGGTGTCGGACCTGAACACGCGCTGTTGAAGGACACGGGTCGTGCCGAGTACCGGCCGATCACCGATACCGAGGCGATGGACGCGTTTCGGGTGCTGTGCCGCACGGAGGGCATCATCCCGGCGATCGAGTCGGCGCACGCCGTTGCGGGAACGCTGCCTCTGGCAGCCGAAATCGGCCGCGGCGGAATCATCGTCGTGAACCTTTCCGGACGCGGGGACAAGGACGTTGCCACGGCGGCCAAGTGGTTCGGTCTGCTCGATGACGAGGATGCTGCGCGTGGTTGAATCCGCCCGGCTGGCAGAGTTGTTCGCTTCCTGTCACCACCATGATCGCTCGGCGCTGATCGGCTATCTACCGACAGGCTATCCGGACGTAGCGATGTCGATCGACGCGATGACGGCGTTGGTGGAATCCGGTTGCGACATCGTCGAAGTGGGAATTCCGTACTCGGATCCGGGGATGGACGGGCCGACGATCGCGAGGGCGACGGAGGCGGCGCTTCGGGGCGGAGTGCGGGTACGCGATTCGCTGCGCGCAGTCGAGGCGATCAGTGACGCGGGGGGCCGCGCGGTGGTGATGACGTATTGGAACCCGGTGCTGCGATATGGAGTTGACGCTTTCGCACGCGACCTGGCCGCTGCCGGTGGGCTTGGCATGATCACGCCCGACCTCATTCCGGACGAGGCGGCGGAATGGCTGGCCGCCTCGGACCGGCACCGGCTTGATCGCATCTTCCTGGTCGCGCCGTCGTCAACACCGCAGCGGCTTGCGATGACGGTCGAGGCGTCCCGTGGATTCGTGTACGCCGTTTCGACGATGGGCGTCACCGGGGCGCGCGACGTGGTGTCCCGAGCGGCGCCGGAGTTGGTGCGC
>DASWBF010000134.1:0-11404 GCA_036390735.1 Mycobacterium sp.
TGACTGGTTGCCCCAGCAGGTTTCATTTCGTTCATCTGGATTGAATCAAAGTGATTTAAAACCGCGCCCGAGGCTGCTTCGGGCATTACCAGGCGCGGTAGGTCCGCTGAAAACGCAGTGCTTTTCGCTACCCAGTACCGATGTTGCCGGGGTCAGAGACGCTGGGGCAACTGGTACGGCGGGTGATCTTTGAACTCGCCGCTGAAGGGCCGCCCTTAGCGAGTGGCGCGTGGTATGGACTATTGCAAGTTAGCTGCCGACCGGTCACGCGCCCAGCGCACGCTTGTTGCACGCGAGGCGCAGTGGGATTCACGCGGTAGCATTTCTTGCCGCCGAGAATTTCGGGGCGATGAAGGTCACGGTCGCCAGTCGACGCTCTTGCCGCCGTCGTAGCGGCGGCCCCCTGAACGCGTGCTGACCACTGGGTTACCAAGTCGTTTCCTCCCGGCGACGGACGGGACGTCCGCGGGTACCTAGACTTCCAGCAGTAGTGGCCGAGAAGCTGGTCGGCCGCGGAGTCGGGATCGGCTGGCTGAAGGGGTCACGTCTTGAGCGTTGACGTGGAGACTGCAACCGCGAGGGTGATGCGGCTGCCCGATCTGCTGCGCCGGCGTCGAGAGCCGGTGATAGAGGACAACGACGAGGCCGTGGTTCGCCAGCGCCGGCTCACTTTGATCCGCCGAATCGCTGTGACGACCTGGGTGGTCGTCATCGTGTACCGGACGGCGACGGCCGGGGTGGCGTTCAACCGTGAGCTTCTGCTGCTGTACATCGCGACCGGCTTGGCCGCCGCGAGCATCGGCCGCCGCAAGATGCTGATGGTGATCCGGGACTGGCTGCCCTTCGCGGTGGTGCTGCTGGTCTACGACGTGAGCCGCGGCGCCGCGAAACTGGTCGGCACGCCCACCCTGTGGGAGTGGCAGGTCAACGCCGACCGCTGGCTGTCCTTCGGCACGGTGCCGACCGTGTGGCTGCAAGAACGCCTGAAACAGGCCGAGCCGCCCTGGTGGGAAGTGTCCATCAGCACCGTCTACATGTCGTTCTTCATCCTCCCGTACGTGGTGGGCGGGGTGCTGTGGCTGCGTGACCGCGAGGACTGGAAGGCGTTCGTGCGGCGCTTCGTCGCGTTGTCGTTCACCGCGCTGGCGATCTACATCGTGTTGCCCGCGGCGCCGCCGTGGGCGGCGGCCCGCTGCACGGGGCCCGACATCGCGCACGGGCCGTCCTACCCGAACTGCATGTTCAGCACACCCGCCGGTGTGCCCGACGGCGGGTTGCTCGGTGCCATGCAGGCGACCCAGCCCGGCGCCCACGAGTTCGTCGAACGGATCTCCACCCGCGGGTTTGCGACTCTGCACCTGCACGTGGCACGGGACCTGGTCAACTCCGGGCAAGTCAGCGTGAACATGGTCGCGGCGATCCCGTCGCTGCATGCCGCGTTGTCGGTGATGATCGCGGCGTTCCTGTGGCGCCGCGTGCAGCGCAGATGGCATCCGCTTCTGGTCGCGTACGTGCTGATGATGGCTTTCACGCTGGTGTACTCGGCTGAGCATTACGTCATCGACGTCCTGCTCGGGTGGGCGCTCGCGGCGGTGGTGGCATGGGTGATCCGTCAGTTCGAGTCACGTCGCTCCGCAGCGCCGGACGAGCCACTGCCGCACTACGATCAGCCTCATGACGACGCCGCTGACTGTCGAGCAGTCCCGTGAGATCCCGGTCGATGCCGATCACCATTGAGGCGGCGCTGCTCCCCTTCCGAAGCCCCACGTCGTCTGCCCGAGGCGGGGCTTGCGTTCCGATTCGCCGGGATGGCGGCGAAACCCGTTGGCTAACAAGAGTTCTGCATCATGCGCCGCCATCATCGCCAGGCAGGGCGCACTGAACTCGCAGTGCCGGCAATGTGCGGCGGGCGTCGGATAGATGGCGGGGTTACGGATCATCTCGAGTGCCTCGACGGCCAGTTGCGCACCAACCGATGCGATTTCGTCGCGGCCGCGCCGGATCCGGGTGCGACGCACGAGTCCGGCCGTTCGTTGCTCAATCCGCTTGTCGCTCTGGGACCTTGACGCGCGCGCATAGATTCGTCTGTGCTGCGGGATCGACCGGCCGCCGCCACTGGGTTCATGCTGAGCAACCTGCTTCCTGACGCTCGCGCGTTCGGCAGGCATTTCCAGCCGACCACCGATGCGAACCTCGTTGTGGATGGTGCCGGCGATGTCCATGCCTATGTAGTCCTGCTCCCACGCCCAGCAGGCGGCGACGGCTTCCTCGTCGCGCAGTAACGCGTCGACGTCCTGCCAGTCGTCGACGATCAGATGGCGAACCACCCAGTACTCGTCGGCAGCGTCGACCGCCAGGAGGTCGACGCGCGCGCTGTAGACGACGGCCATCCCGTCGGTAGTCGACAACCCGCGTTCGGGCTCGTCGGGGTCGGGCAGCAGGCCGCTCACGTCGTGGTCGATTCGGATCGGCGCGAAGTCGTCCACCGTAACTGCCCACGCGTCATAGCAGTCGAGAACCGCGGCGGCGGTCGCAAGCGCCGCCGGCTTCTGGTTGAGCGACCGCTCGAGCGCCTTGTGCACCAACGACTGTGTCAGTTGGTGGGGCCAGTCCCAGGTGCCGGGGTAGTAGTAGACGGCCAGGGCTTCGACCACCGCGGAAGGCACGGACGGTTCGACGGGCGCGACGGGTTCGAGGTCTCTCCGGTGCGGTGACGCGAAATCCCACTGCCTTCGGCAGCGTTTGAACCTGGCTCGCTCGTCCGCGGTGATCCGGTAGTCCACGATGGCGGCTAGTGGAAGTGCGGCCACGGTTCGTCGATCGGCCAGCGGCAACGGTCCGCCCAGTCGGCCATCGACTCCAATTCGGCGAGCAGGTCGTCGAAGAACACCCGCATCTGCGCGGGGTCGTCGACCGGCCACGCCGCCGAGAACGACATCCACACGTCCGGCTCATCCGAGACGGATCCGTCGGCGATCCGGTTGCCGGCCGGTACCAAGCGCCACTGGTACTGGTCGCCCTGGCGCTCTAGATACACGACGTCATCGCGATCGGGGCGTGCCGCCACGATCGAGGCGAAGAGCTGTTCGCGGTCCATGTCACGCCTCGTCGATTCAGCATAAACCTGATCAAGCGTGCCACGAAGACCACCGGCTCACAGCGATGCTGATCACTGGCCCGGTCAGCGAAATACGTTGATACTGAGGATATTTACGCCGCAGCAAGTCGTAGCCGGTGGCCATCGCCTCGCCTCGGTCGTGAATCTCGGCAACACCGTCGGCGCGTACCCACCACAGCTGATCCCATTCGTCGGCGTAGTGGTCCACCAGCATGCTCACCTGTGGGTTCTGCTCGATGTTCACCAGCCGCCGGAGCCGGTGCGTCGTCTTTCTCTTGGTGTCGACCGCGGTGTACACCACGTCATGGGCGACCGCGAACACGACGGGTACCACGTGCGGCACGCCATCGCCGGAGGCTGTGGCGAGGAAGGCCACCTGCCCAGCGGTGAACTGTTCTCGTGCGTCGAATTCGGCCATCGGGTTTCTCCTCGCGGTCAGCGGAACTTGCGGAGGTAGGCGCGCCGGTCCCAGGTCTCCAGGAATTTCTCGGTGGCGGCGTAGCCCTTCCCGTACAGGGCTTCTACCTCCTTGTCGGAGATATCGAAGTCGAGGAAGCCCACCTTCGTGGAGTCGACGCGGATCGCGCGGGCGCTCACCCAGGGCTGGCTCAGATACGCCTGATCTCTGCCGACGAGCACCGTGGTGATGACTTCTTCGAGCAGATGCGGCGGCCCGATCACCCGCAAAGGTGAGAGCGCCGGGATCACCCTGTCGTTGCCTTCGGGCAGATTGGGCAGCACGGTGACCCCGAAGCTTGGCCAGCGACCCGGGTCGAGGAACTTGCGGTAGTCGAGGCTGAGCGCGAGATCCTTCACTTCGGCGCCGGTCATCTGTTGGCCCTGTGAGGCGGCCGCGACGATCGCGCCGACGATCGAGCCGGCCGACGTGCCCGACACTCGCTCAGCGGTATAGCCGGCATCCATCAGCGCGACGACGGCGCCCACCAGGCCGATGCCCTTGACCCCGCCGCCAGACAGCACGAGATCAGCCCGTTTGGGCCCCATCGGTCTCGTCACGCTTGTCTCCTCTCGAACGAGCGGCGTCAGAGCGACAGTCGCTCCACCGGTTGACCGGTCACGCTCGCGATGAGTTCGAAATCCGTATCTACATGTAGCACAACAAGTCTCGCCAGTTCTGCCGTTGCCGCGATGATCAGATCTGGAATCGATGGAGCACGATGCTTTCCCCTGTCGGCAAGTAGCATCTGCACTTCCAGCGCACGATCTTCGATCGCCGGAGTCAAGTATTCGACGGGTATAGCCGCTAAAGGTGGCATCGAAAACAGCTGCCGTGCATCATCCCCCGACTGCGCCGAGTAAGCCACCTCCATGCGGGTCACGGCGGCGAGCCGGACAAGGCCGCGCTCGATTCGGTTCGCCCACGTGGCCGCACTCTTGACGTGATTGATTCGAGCCAGAGCTGACTTGTCGATCAGCCAAACCTCTTCAGCCAATCGAGATCATTCCCATGCGCGCCTCATAGGGGCCGGATCGGCGAGTCCCGCGACTCTCTCAGCGAAGGCGTCAAGGTCAGCCGCGGTGACCGATGTGCGGACTGTCTGGGCATCTTGAGTCAGACGACGACGGATGTATTCGCTTCGCGACAGTCCCGATCGTGACGCAAGGTCATCCAGTGCAGCCAGGACGTCGTCCGAAATGCCACGAATCAGAATGTCGCTCACGCTGGACCTCCTGATATCGGATGATATCACCGGGTGTCGCCATTGTGCGGCGGAGGCTTCTCTGCCGGGTGCGGTAGGAATAGCGCTTGAACGCCAGCGAATTTGGAGGACGGCATGGCCATGAAATCCATCTTCATCACCGGGGCGGGCAGCGGGATGGGCCGCGAAGGCGCGAAACTGTTTCACGCGAAAGGCTGGCGCGTCGGCGCGATCGACCGCAACGACGAGGGCCTGGCGTCGCTGTCGAGCGAGTTGGGCACCGACCGGATCTGGACGCGCGCCGTCGACGTCACCGACAAGTCGGCGTTGGAGACCGCACTGGCCGACTTCTGCGCAGGCAACGACGGCGGCGGCCTCGACATGATGTGGAACAACGCCGGTATCGGGGAGGGCGGCTGGTTCGAGGACGTGCCGTACGAGGCAGCGATGCGCGTGGTGGACGTCAACTTCAAAGCGGTGCTCACCGGCGCCTACGTGTCGCTGCCCTATCTGAAGAAGTCGGTGGGAAGCCTGATGTTTTCCACCTCGTCGTCGTCGGCCACCTACGGGATGCCGCGCCTGGCGGTCTACTCGGCGACCAAACACGCGGTCAAGGGATTGACCGAGGCGCTGAGCATCGAGTGGGCCCGCCACGGTGTCCGCGTGGCGGACGTGCTTCCCGGGCTGATCGACACCGCGATCCTCACCAACACCCCGGACCGTTCCGACGGAAGGGTTCTCACGCACGAGGAGCTCGAAGCTCGGGCGCCCAAGAAGGGCATGTTCCGCCTGATGCCGGCGTCGTCGGTGGCCGACGCGGCATGGCGGGCCTACCAGCATCCGACCCGACTGCACTGGTATGTGCCCGAAAGCATCCGGTGGATCGACCGGATCAAGGGTCTGAGCCCCGAGCTGACACGACGGCAGATCGTCAAGGAGCTGCCCTGAATCTCCGGAGACGGTTGAGCGACGGGCCTACGCTGTGAGCATGGCCGAGGTCACGTCGCGGTCGCGTGTCAGTTCGTGGATGTACGCGCTGCGCACCACCAACCCGCCGCCGGACGGCCCCGTCGACGCGGTGACGCGCTGGATCGTGGTCACCCGCGCGGCGGTGCTGCCGATGACACTGTTCGCAGGCCTGGTCGCCGCGCTGCTGGCGATCGGACAACCCGGCCTGGATTGGCGCTGGCTGGTGCTGGCCATAGTTGGGATCGTGCTGGCGCACGTCGCCAACAACCTGATGAACGACCTGTTCGACGCGCAGGTCGGCACCGACAGTGAGAACTACCCGCGGGCGATGTACGCGCCGCACCCGGTGCTGTCCGGGCTGGTGAGCCGACGCACCCTGCTGTTGGCGATCCTGGCCGTCAATCTGGCCGACCTGGCGATCCTCGTCGTGCTCACGTGGGCGCGCGGGTGGCCGGTGCTGGCGTTCGCGCTCGCCGGGTTCGTGCTCAGCGTCGCGTACACAGCGCCGCCGCTGCGGCTGAAGAAGCGCGGCCTCGGCGAGCCGGACGTCTTCGTGGTGTGGGGCCCGCTGATGGTGTGCGGCACCTACTACTCGGCCGTCGGAACCGTGGGGTGGGACGTGCTGCTGGCCTCGCTGCCGTATGGCTTGCTGTGCACGACGGTGTTGATGGGCAAGCACATCGACAAGATCCCGTACGACACGCCGCTGGGCATTCGGACGGTGCCGGTGATCCTCGGCGAGTCGCGCGCACGGACGGCGACGCTCGCGATGATCGTCGGCTTCTACGTGCTGGTCGCCGTTTGCGTTGCGGTCGGTGCGATGCCGTGGCCGGCGTTGCTGGTCGTGTTGGCGCTGCCGCGGCTGGTCAAGGTGTGGCCGTATTTCCGCAAGCCGCCGCCATCTGAGCCGCCGCCGAAGTTCCCCATCTGGCCGCTCTGGTATGCCGCGCTGGCGTGGCTGCACGTGCGTCAGGCGGGCGCGCTGCTGGTGCTGGGACTGGCGATCGGCGCCGCACTTCGCGTGATCTGACTCAGCAGCAGCGTCGCGAGCAGCGAAACTGAACCCATGGTCGTAGATCGCTGGAACTCACGACCCTGGCTTCACTTTCGGCGCTGTAGACGGGCCGGCATAACGGAGCCTGATTATCGGTTGCTTGCCGTGGGAAGATTGATCAAGTCGTGGATAAATCTTTGAATCACGGTTTGCGGTCGGCGCCCGCAATCGCGCCGCCACCCGCACGCAGCCGACCTGGCTCGGATCTGCGACGGCTGGTGCCGTACTTGCTGCCTTATCGTGCGCGGTGGATTTCGATGGTCCTCGTGGCCATCGCAAGCCTGGTGGCCACCGTGGCGATACCGCTGATGACGAAGGCGGTCATCGACGGACCGGTACGCCATCAGAATCAGCAGGGCCTGTGGGCGCTTGGCGCTGCGGCGATGGGTGTCGGCGTCGCCGAGGCGGTGCTGTGGTTCATCCGCCGCTGGCTGGTGTCGCGCGCAACGATGGGAGTCGAAGCCGACATTCGCAAGGACCTCTACGCGCGGCTGCAGATCCTGCCGATGTCGTTCCACGGCCGATGGCAATCCGGGCAGCTGCTGTCGCGGATCATGAACGACCTGAGCACTATTCGGCGCTTCCTGTCCTTCGGGCTGGTGTTCCTGATTCTCAACGGGCTTCAGATCACCGTGGTGACCGCCATCCTGCTGGCGATGTACTGGCCGCTGGGTGTGGTGGTGCTGCTGTCGATCGTGCCGATCGTGGCTACCGTGCTGCACTTTCAGCAGGAGTACACCCGGCTATCACGGCTCGCGCAGGACCAGTCCGGCCACGTCGCCACACACGTGGAGGAGGCCGCACTCGGGCTGCGGGTGGTCAAGTCATTCGGTCGCGAGGGCTACGTCTACGACCGGTTCGACGAGCAGCTCACCAACCTCTACGACACCCAGGTCGAAAGGGTGTCGGTGTCGGCGAAATTCTGGACGCTGCTGGAGATCATCCCCAACCTCACCCTGATCATCGTGCTCGGCTTCGGCGCGTACGCCGCCGGCCACGGGTTCGTCACGATGGGTACCCTGGTCGCGTTCATCACGATGATGCTGTCGCTGGTGTGGCCCATCGCATCGCTAGGCTTCCTGCTGTCGATGACGCAGGAGTCGTTCACCGCCGCGAACCGGATCTCCGAAATATTCGACGCGCCAAGGGAAATCACCGACGGTCCGCATTCGCAAACACCGCGCGGCGGGCGGCTGGAACTGGTCGACGTCGGCTTCCGGTTCCCAGACGCGGCACCCGAAGACTGGGCACTGCGGCACGTCACTGTCACCGTCGAGCCGGGTGAGACGCTCGCGCTGGTCGGCTCGACGGGGTCGGGCAAGTCGGTGCTGGCCGCGCTGCTGTCGCGACTGTACGACGTCAGCGAGGGCGGGATCCGCATCGACGGACAGGACATCCGCGAGTTGTCGCTTGAGGCACTGCGGCAGGCAGTCGCGACCGCGTTCGAGGACCCGACGCTGTTCTCCATGTCGGTGGCCGAGAACCTGCGGCTGGGCCGACCAGATGCGACGGACCAGCAGTTGGCACAGGCCATCGACGTCGCCGCCGCGCAGTTCGTCTACGACCTGCCGTTCGGCCTGGACACTCGCATCGGCGAGCAGGGCATGAGCCTGTCCGGCGGGCAACGGCAGCGGCTGTCGCTGGCGCGCGCGATCCTCGCCGCCCCGAAGATTCTCGTGCTCGACGACACCCTGTCCGCGCTGGACGTGCACACCGAGGCCGTCGTCGAAGAGGCACTGCGGCGAGTGCTCCACTCGGTGACCGGCATCGTCGTCGCGCACCGGGCGTCGACCGTGCTGCTGGCCGACAAGGTCGCGCTGCTGCAGGACGGCACCATCGCCCACGTCGGCACGCACGCCGAACTGCTGGCCAGCGTTCCGCAGTACCGCTACCTGCTGGCGGCCGACGACGAACTCGACGACACCACAGAGCGCAGTTGCGGGTGGCAGGACGACGAGAGACGCAAGCGGCTGAGCCATACGCATGACGAGCGGGAGGCCACCGACGCGGCCTGCGCTGAGTGCGGCTTCGTCACCTCGGAGGCCGAGCGCCGATGACCGCCACCGACACTCAACCGGTCGACCTCCCAGAAGACCAGTGGCGCGGCCGCTTCGACGAGGCCCGCGACGACGACCTGCCGATCGACGAAATCCTGCCTCGCCGCCGCGAAGCTCGCGCGCTGCTCGGCTCGCTGCTGCGGCCCTACCGGGTCACGGTCGCGCTCCTTGCCGCCGTTGTGGTGGTGGAAAATGTTGCGCGCCTGTCGGTTCCGCTCCTCATCCAGCGCGGAATCGACCACGGAATCCCGCCGATTGTCGACGGCGGATCGGCGCGCACGCTGATGGTGGTCGTCGCCACCTTGTGCGGTGTGGTGCTGATCCAGGCCATCAGTCGGGTGTTCTTCCTGCGGCGGTCGGGGCGGATCGGTCAGAAGGTGCTGTTGGAGTTGCGGCGCCGAGTGTTCCGCCATTTCCAGCGGCTGGACATCGCGTTCCACGACCGGTACACGTCAGGGCGGGTCGTCAGTCGGTCCACCAACGACGTCGAGGCCATCCAGGACATGCTCGAGACGGGCTTCGACAGCTTGATCACCGCAGCGCTGACGCTCGTCGGCACCGCGGTCCTGCTTGTCGCGCTGGACTGGCGACTCGGGCTGATGTGCCTGGCGGCGTTCCCGATCCTCGTGGCGTTGGTCTGGTGGTTCCGCAACGAGTCGTCGAAGACCTACCGCGAGGTGCGAGAGAGCGCCGCGCTGGTGATCGTGCAGTTTGTCGAAACCATGACCGGCATAAAGGCGGTGCAGGCCTACCGACGCGAGCCGCGCAACCAAGAGATCTTCGATGACGTCGCGGACCGCTACCGCGCCATCAACGAGAAGACGTTCAAGCTGCTGGCGGTCTTCATGCCGGGAGTGAAGCTGGTCGGCAACCTCACGACCGGCGTGGTGCTGCTCTACGGCGGCTACCGGGTGCTGCACGGCCAGATGACGATCGGCACGCTGGCGGCCTTCCTGTTGTACCTGCGAATGTTCTTCGAGCCGATGCAGGAAATCTCGCAGTTCTTCAACACCTTTCAGTCGGCGGCGTCGGCGCTGGAGAAGCTGGCCGGCGTGCTGGCCGAGCAGCCTGGCATCAAGGACCCGGCGCACCCCGTCACGCTGACCGATGTTCGCGGCGACATCGAGTTCCACGACGTGCAGTTTTCCTATGTGCCGAATCGTTTCGTGTTGCCAGGTCTTTCGCTGAAGGTTCCGGCGGGCCAGACCGTCGCGCTGGTCGGTACCACCGGCGCGGGTAAGACGACGATCGCCAAACTGATCGCCCGCTTCTACGACCCGACTTCAGGGTCGGTGACGCTCGACGGCGTGGACTTGCGGGATTTGGCACAAAGTGAGTTGCGCCGCCACGTCGTGATGGTCACCCAGGAGAACTTCATGTTCGACGGCACCGTCGCCGACAACATCCGCTTCGGGAGGCCCGACGCTACCGACGACGAGATCCGTTCCGCTGCAACGGCTGTGGGCGCCGACGGATTCATCGACGCGCTACCGGACGGCTACGACACCGACGTCGCCAAGCGGGGTGGCCGGCTGTCGGCGGGCCAGCGGCAGCTGATCGCGTTCGCGCGGGCGTTCCTCGCGGATCCGGCGGTATTGATCCTGGACGAGGCGACGTCGTCGTTGGACATTCCCAGCGAGCGCATGGTGCAGCGTGCGCTGCAGACGGTGCTGGCCGACCGGACCGCGCTCGTCATCGCACACCGGCTCTCGACCGTGCAGATCGCCGACCGCGTGCTGGTCCTGGAGCATGGCCGCTTGGTCGAGGACGGGTCGCCCGACGAGCTCATCGCGCGCAGCGACGGTCGCTATGCGGCGCTGCACCGTGCGTGGTTGGAGTCGTTGGCCTAACGCGTCAGCTGTCTTTGTCGTCGTCATCGTCGTCGTCGTCCTCGGCTCAAAGGAACACCGACGGGCAAATTCGCTCAGACCTCTGCGTCAATCCCGGGCGATGTAGGCAGCCCCTTCTGGGGCGACGGGCTGCAAGAACGGCCGCTACTTTCCAGTCCACGATCGCGTGCCATGCGATGCTACTGGCATCCGTACCGCGCTCGCGAGCCATTCCAGCGTGTACGCTGACTGGCTGTCACGCGAAATCCGCTAGGCAGCATGATGTTTCGTCGCCAAGGTGACGGTTGGAGGTCTTTCGAAGCGATGAAATCAGCGACGCATCTAGGAAGGGCGGCGGTCGACGTCTATCGGCGCACCGGGGCGGATGTGCCGTTCGGCGACCCGTTGCCTTCGCACGGGTGCGAAATGGAGGGCTGGTTCTGGCGCATCACGGACGCCGCGTCGGGACGGGTCGTCGTCGCGTTGTGCAGCGTGAACCGGAATCCTGATGGCGACTGGGCCACCGTCGCGGTCGCGCTGCACCCCGGCGGATTCGTCCGGTCCGCCGCGCTGGACCGTGCCGAGACAGACCAGTCCCGGTTCACCGTTCGCGCCGTGACCGACCCGACGGGCGCATTGGACGCCCGCACCGAGCGGCTCCGAATCGACCTCGACGACGTGCACCTCGACCTGCGGTTCGACGATCCGTTCACATG
>DASWBF010000135.1:0-1654 GCA_036390735.1 Mycobacterium sp.
TGACATTCTTCGCCGAGGACGCCGACAGCCACACCCTGCTCTACGCCAACGCCGACCTGTCCAAGGCCAGCCAGGCCAACGAGGTGCTCGCCTTCGCCGACCACTGGAAGAAGGTTTCTGGCCGCGACCCGGGGCTGCTGACCTTCGACTCCAAGGTCACCACCCAGAAGCAGCTGGCCGAACTGGATGATCGCGGCATCCGGTTCCTCACCCTGCGCGCCCGCTCTCCGAAGCTCACAGCCGCCCTGCACACGCTGCCGGTGTCGGCGTGGAAGTCGCTGACCGTGGCCCGGGCCGGCGGCAAGACCCGCAAAGTGAAAGTCCACGAGGACCCCGCCGCGCGGTTGACCGCCTACCCCGGCACCGTCCGCCAACTCGCCGTCGCCGGACTCGGCCACGACGAGCCGACCATCCTGATCACCAACGACCGAGACCGAGCCCACAAGGCGCTCATCGAGCGCTACGCCCAGCGGATGAACATCGAACAACGCCTCGCCGAGGCCATCCGCTCCTTCGGCCTGGATGCCCTCGCCGGGGCCGTCCCGCTCAACGTCGACCTCGACGTCGTACTCTCCGTGCTCGCCCACACCGTCTGCGCCGCGCTACGCCGCCGGCTGCCCGGCTACGCCACTGCCACCCCGGACACCCTGCAACGCCGGTTCCTGCACACCGGCGGGATCATCCTCAACCGCGCGAACGAGATCGTCGTCCGGCTCGACCGGCGCGCCTACTCGCCCGTGCTCCGCCAAGCCGACCTGCCCGCCGTCACCGTCCCCTGGTGGGGCGATCGCCAACTCCGCTACGAGTTCGCCTGAACCCGAGACCCGACTGGGGTCTGATTCGCTGCGTGAAAATCGGCGTTAGTGGGTGCCCCGTGCCGCCCATGATGAGGGCGGTGGCCGCGAGCACCACCGACGTCCACGTCGTCGAGAGAGCTAATAGAACCGCGGCCATGACCGCGAGGAGAGCAATTGCCAGCGACCTCACAGTGTGGCGCATGTCAGCCTCCGTGACAGGGCGGCTCGAAATGCAGTTTGTGGAGCGCGCGGCCCATCTGGCCACCCCTGCCGCGCATCGTTCACGAGTATCCGCCGTGGATTATTGCAGCCGCAACGCCGCGGGCGCGTGCTCAGGAACGACGGGCTTAAGCGGCTGGACCGGGCTGATCCGTTGGTAGCTGGCGCCCAGCGGTGGTCGGCTGTCGGCCTCCCCCCGGTTCGGCCAGAAGGCGGTAGCCCGTTCGGCCTGTGCCGTGATGGTCAGCGACGGGTTCACCCCGATGTTGGCCGAGACCGCCGCACCGTCGAAGACGTGCAAACCCGGGTGACCGAACACCCGGTGATACGGGTCGATGACACCGCGTTCCGCAGATTCGGCAATCACACATCCACCGAGGAAATGCGCGGTCATTGGGATGTCGAGGATCTCGCCGATGCTGCTCCATGGCGTGCCGTCGATCTCACGGGCAAGCGTTCGCACCGCCTCGTTGGCCGCCGGTATCCAGGTTGGATTGGGCACCCCGTGGCCTTGCCGCGACGACAACTTGATGCGCCCGAAACGGGTGCGCTTGGGGAACAAGGTCAGCGAGTTGTCCTCGGTTTGCATCACCAGCGCAATGACGGTGCGCTGCGACCAATCCCACAGTCCGACGTAC
>DASWBF010000136.1:0-2229 GCA_036390735.1 Mycobacterium sp.
CGGCGGCGACTGGGGCGGCGGCGATGGCGGCGGAGGAGGCTGGTAAGCCCGCGGTGACCGGGCCGGAGCAGCTGACGCTGGGATCGATGCCGCGTCGGCTGTTCGCGGCGACGCCTTCCCGGCTGGCGGCGTTTGATTGTCCGCGGCGCTACCGCATGACCTATCTCGATCGCCCCACTCCGAGCCGGGGCGCGCCCTGGGCGCACAACACCCTCGGCGCGGTCGTACATCTCGCGCTTCATCGCTGGTGGATGTCGCCTCGAGCGAAGCGGACAGCGGCGATGGGCGCCGTGCTCGTCGCCCGGAATTGGCAATCGGATGGCTTCCGCGACGAGGCGCACTCTCGTGAGTGGCGCGCTCGGGCAGGTCAGTGGGTTGAGCGTTATCTCGGCGGCATCGATCCGGACGACGAGCCGGCCGGGGTGGAGCGGACAGTTGCAACGGTTACTAAGCGGCTCGCACTGAGTGGGCGGGTGGACCGCATCGACGATCGCGGGGGCGAACTCGTGATCGTTGACTACAAGACTGGCCGCCACGTGCCCGACGCCGACGAAGCGCGGTCAGCTCAGGCGCTGGCCCTCTACGCCCTGGCCGCGGCGCGAACGTTACGGCGGCCGTGTCGCCGGGTCGAGCTACACCATGTGCCCACCGGCCGGGTCGTGGCGGCGGAGCACAGTGCTGAGTCGCTTGCCCGGCAGGTGACCCGCGCCGAGGCGACAGCCGAGGACATCATCGTCGCGACCGACACCTGGCACGGCGGCGCCCACCCGGACGACATCTTTCCGCCCGCGCCCGGACCAGGGTGCTCGTGGTGTGACTTCCGCAAGCACTGCCCGGAAGGGCGCGCAGCCGCACCTGACCGCGAGCCGTGGGCGGGTCTGCCTGAGTCCACCGACACCGTGGCTGGTGCCCGCGGCTCACCGATGGGCGTCAGCTAGGTCCGCGCGATCCGCACGTTCCCCGCGCCGCCGGAGTCATTCCCCCCGCGGGCTAGTGCTGTGTCTGCGAAATAGTGCGGTAGTTTGATGTATGCCATTCGTAGGTGCGGCGGCGTTGCCGGTGACAGGTGAGCAGCGGGCCGAGTTGATGCGGATGGCGAACTCGTCGGTGTTGCCGCATCGCAGGGTGGTGCAGGCCAGGGCGCTGCTTCTGGCCGCCGACGGTGTCGCCAACGAACAGATCGCGCGGCGGATCGGGGTTGACTCGGACACGGTGCGTCGGTGGCGGTCGAGGTTCGCTGATCGGGGACCGGCCGGTGTCGGGGTGATCGCGGAGGGTCGGGGTCGTAAGTCGTCGCTGGTGCCGGGCACGGTAGCCGAGGTGGTCCGGCTCACGATGAGCGAGACGCCGGGTGACGGCTCGACGCACTGGACGACTCGGTCGATGGCCCGCAGGGTCGGGATTGGCAAGGACGCGGTGGCTCGGATCTGGGCCGACCACGGCCTCAAGCCGTGGAAGGTCGACACCTTCAAGGTCAGCAATGATCCGTACTTCGAGGAGAAGCTGGTCGATGTGGTCGGGGTGTATCTCAATCCGCCGGCGCGGGCGGTGGTGTTCAGCTACGACGAGAAAACCCAGTGCCAGGCGCTGGATCGCACCCAGCCCAGTTTGCCGCTCACACCCGGGCGGGCCGCCACGATGACCCACGACTACAAGCGCAACGGCACCATCGACCTGTTCGCCGCGATGAACATCGCAACCGGCCAGGTGCTTACCGACTGCCAGAAAGCTCACGCGGGCACCGACGTGCTGCGCTTCTTCAAACAGATCGACGCGTCGGTGCCGCGTGGACTGGCGATCCACGTGGTGCTGGACAATCTGTCGGCGCACAGCGGCCCCGAGATCACCAAGTGGCTCGCGCACAAAAACCGCCGCCGCTGGCACCTACACTTCACGCCCACGTCGAGCTCCTGGCTGAACCTGATCGAACGCTGGTTCAAAGAACTCACCGACAAGCGACTGCGCCGCGGCCGGTTCACCAGTGTCGCCGAGCTCACCGAGGCCATCACCACCTGGGCCGCGCACTGGAACAACGACCCCAAGCCATTCATCTGGAAAGCGACCGCAGACGAGATCATCGCCAAGGTGCAACGCGGACGCGAAGCACTCCACCAGATCAAATCAACGACGGACCACTAGCCGGTCTAGTTGCCACGCTTGGTCCGTGAGTTTCGTTTTGACGCCGCGAGCTGTCCGAGCTGGTCAGCGCGTTCACGAGCCGAGTTCGCG
>DASWBF010000137.1:0-8561 GCA_036390735.1 Mycobacterium sp.
TGCGTTTCTATTTCGAGTTTCACGAGACGCAGGGTGAGGGCTACCTGGCGCACCTGCACGACCCGCTTGCGGCGGCGGTCGCGCTCAACCCGTCACTCGTGCAAACCCGAACGGCCACAGTCGATGTCGAGTTGACGGGTACGCTGACGCGCGGGATGACGATCGCCGACTGGTCGGGGCGCTGGGGCCGTCCGCCGAATGCGCGGGTCGGCGTCGGCGTCGATCCGGATGTGTTCTTCGACCGGTTCATCGAGCGGGTCGGCGCGTTCGCGCAACGGGTCTACTCGTAGACGCCCTCGAGGTACCAGCGCCGCTGGCGGTAGCACAGCAGGAACGCGCGTCCGCCGTCCGCCAGCACCTGCGCGCGGGCGGTGCGGCCCCGAGAGCGCTCGGGGCCCCACCAGCGTTCGTCGACCGGCCACGGTCCGGCCCACCAGCGCAGCGGCCCATGCCCCTCCAGTCGCGCCGGATCGGCGGAGAACATCCCGCGACTGGTTATCCGCACCGGATTGCCTTGAGCATCAACGAGTTCCACGGGATCGTCGAGAAGAACGGCCGGTGAGGGCTCCGGCAGCTGACCCGGCCACGGCTGCCGCGGGTCGGCCCGGGGAACGAGCTCGTCGCCCAGTGGCACCAGTGTGATCCGCTCGGCCGGCCCGCGGCCACCGCTCAGCACCGGAACCTGGACCGCCTCCGGCCCGAGCAACCCTTGCACCCGTACCAGCGCCCGTCGCGCCCGCAGCCGGTCTTCCTCACCCAGCCCGCCCCACAGCGGCAGCTGCAGCGCCTCGGCCGAGACCACCTCCACAGGCTGTAGCCGCAGCATCGTCACCGGCGCGGTGGGCCGCTCGCCCTGTCTATCCCCGGGTCGCTGCGCTCCTGCCCGCCGGAAGCGGCTGTTCAGCCAGCCGTCCAGCTGCCAGCGCACCCGGTCGGCGGTGGCGTCCTCGGTCAGCGGCTCCGCGCAGCGCCAAACCCGGTTCAGCTCTTCCCCGTTGGCGGTGACGGCGTGGATGGCCAGCCGGGTGCAGCCGACGCCGGCCGACATCAGCGTCTGGTGCAGCTGGCTGGCCAGCGACCGGCCCGCGAACGCCGCGGCGTCCACCCGGTCGATCGGTGGATCGCAGGCCATCTCGGCGTTGAGTTCGGCTGCGGGTTCGCGCCCCGACGGGCCGCGTTGCGGCTCACCGCGGGCGAACCGGTGCGCCACCACCGCGTCGGCGCCAAACCGGGACGCGACGTCGGCGCGTGACAGCGCCGCGAACTGACCAATGCTGCGAATCCCCAACCGCCACAGCAGATCTACTAGCTCAGCACGCCCGTCCCCGGACAGGCTTGGTTCGGTGGCCAACTCCCGGATCGACAGGTCGGCCAGGAACGCAGCGTCTGCACCGGGCTCGACGATGCGGCCGGCGCGCGCGGCGAACACGGCGGTGGGCAACTGGTCGGCGATGCCGGCCTGGCATTCCGCGCCCGCCGCTGACACCGTGTCGACCAGCCGCTCGGCCGCGGCGGATTCAGAGCCAAAGTAGCGGGCCGCCCCGCGCACCGACAGCACCAGCAGGCCGGGACGCAACACCTCGACGCGCGGCACCAAGTCGTCCACCGCGGCCGTCACCGGTTCGAAGAATCGCGCATCGCGACCCGGATCGGCGGCGACCACATGCAGATCCGGGCAGCGGGCCTGCGATTCGCGACGGCGCAGACCTCGTCGCACCCCGGCGGCCCGGGCGGCCGCGGAGCAGGCGACCACGCGGTTGGCCAGCGTCACCGCCACCGGCGTCGTCGCGGCGAGGCTCGCGGCATTGGCGGCCGCGACCGCGGGCCAGTCCATGCACCAGACGGCCAGCACCCGTGAGGACATGACATCACGCGTGCGCCGAATGGCCATTCGTAATCGCCAGCCGCACCTTGCGGATGCGACCACCTACCTCATAGCCGCTGACCCTGGCCTCCAGCCGCATCCTGGCGCCCTGCCAGTCGCCGTCGGTGACCAGAAGCGTGCAGCCCTTGTTGCGGGCCCGCGCGGTCACTGCCCGCGCCCGCGACAGCGGCACCGACCGGCCGCCGAGGCCGAGCACCACCAGATCCATGCCGTCCAGCAGCACGGCGGCCACTTCGATCGGGTCGGTGCCGGGGTCAGGCACCAGCGCCAGCCGGGTCAGGTCCGCACCCATCTCCACGGCGGCCAGCAGGCCGACGTCGGGCTGCCCGACGACGACGGCATGACCACCGGCCGACGTCACCGCCGCCACCACCTGCAGCGTCAGCGACCGGGCGCCCGACGCCACCACCACCGAACCGCGCGGCAACGTCGCAGGGAGGTGTTCGGCCAGCGATTCGGGCATCGGCAGCAAACTTTTGGAGTCGGGAATCAGCTCCTCGACCGGGGGCGGCGGCGCGTGGCCGCGGCCGACCTTCCCCGACACCGCGGCCATCTTGCGGCGCAGATGTTCTACCTGCTCAGCCCGGTCAAGCGCGCACCGATCCAGGCTTATCGCCGCCGTCACAGCAGCACCTCCTGAACCACCTGTTTCACCATGTATTCGAAAATATGTTCGATACTGCGAGTAAACACCCACCCGCCGACACCGTCAAGACCGATTCCAGCGCGAAACTCAAGCTGCTGTGGGTCCCGCCGGCGCGTCGCCGCAGCCGTTTACGTGTCGCGACGAACGCGGGAACCCCGACACGCTTTACTCCCACTCGATGGTGCCGGGCGGCTTGCTCGTGATGTCGAGCACCACCCGATTGACCTCCGGCACCTCGTTGGTGATCCGCGTCGAAATCCGCTCCAGCGTTTCGTACGGGACCCGTGTCCAGTCGGCGGTCATCGCGTCTTCACTCGACACCGGCCGCAGCACGATCGGATGCCCGTAGGTGCGCCCGTCGCCCTGCACGCCCACCGACCGCACGTCGGCCAGCAGCACCACCGGGCACTGCCAGATCTGGTTGTCCAGTCCGGCCGCGGTCAGCTCCTCACGCGTGATCGCGTCGGCCCGCCGCAGCGTGTCCAGCCGCGCCGCGGTGACCTCCCCGACGATCCGGATGCCCAAGCCTGGACCCGGAAACGGTTGGCGCGCAACGATTTCCTCGGGCAGGCCCAGCTCGCGACCGACCGCCCGGACCTCATCCTTGAACAGCAGCCGCAGCGGCTCGACGAGTGTGAAGTTCAGGTCGCGCGGCAGGCCGCCGACGTTGTGGTGGCTCTTGATGTTCGCGGTTCCGCTGCCGCCGCCGGACTCCACGACGTCTGGGTAGAGCGTGCCCTGCACCAGAAACTTCACCTCAGAGTCATCCCCCGCAAGCGGGAGGTGCCCCCAGTGTCCCAACGTGTCTCGCACCGCGGCCTCGAACGTGCGGATGAACTCCCGGCCGATGATCTTGCGTTTGCCCTCCGGGTCGCTCACCGCGTTCAGCGCCTCGAGGAACCTGTCGGCGGCGTCGACGGTGACCAGCCGGGCACCGGTGGCCGCCACGAAATCCCGCTCCACCTGGGCGCGTTCACCTGACCGCAGCAGGCCATGGTCGACGAACACACAGGTCAACCGGTCGCCGATCGCCCGCTGCACCAGCGCGGCGGCCACCGCCGAGTCGACACCGCCGGACAGCCCGCAGATGGCCCGTCCGTCGCCGATCTGCCGGCGCACCTGCTCGACCAACGTGTCGGCGATGTTCGCCGGCGTCCAGGTGGAGTCGATACCGGCGAACTCGTGCAGGAAGCGGCTCAGCACCTGCTGCCCGTGCGGGGTGTGCATGACCTCCGGGTGATACTGCACGCCAGCCAGCGCGCGCGCCCGGTTCTCGAACGCCGCCACCGGCGCGCCAGCGCTGCTGGCCACCACGTCGAAACCCTGCGGCGGCGAGGTGACCGCGTCGCCGTGGCTCATCCACACCGGCTGGGTGTCTGGCAGACCCGAATGCAGCTCCCCCCCAACGACTTTCAGTTCAGTTCTGCCGTACTCGCTGGTGCCGGTGCGGGCCACGGTCCCGCCCAGGGCCTGGGCCATCGCCTGAAACCCGTAGCAAATGCCGAACACCGGGACGCCGAGGTCGAACAGCGCGGGATCCAGTTGCGGGGCACCGTCGGCGTACACGCTGGCCGGCCCGCCCGAGAGCACGATCGCCTGCGGATCACGCGCCTTGACGTCCTCGACGGTCGCGGTGTGCGGAATGACCTCCGAATAGACCCTCGCCTCGCGCACGCGTCGAGCGATCAACTGCGCGTACTGCGCCCCGAAGTCGACCACCAATACCGGTCGGACGGGTGCATGAGGTTCTGTCACGACGGTCAGTCTATGGGCGCCGTGCGCGCTCAGCCCTTGCGGCGCAGCATCCATGCCGGCACCCAATGCGTCACCGGGCGGCTGTGGGCGCCGTAGCTGACCGGGTAGGTGACCAGGCCCCACCAGTTGCCTTGCTCGCACAGGCCCCAGCAGCACAGCCGGCCCTCGACGACCTTGTGCATCTGCAAACCGGCCGGATGGTACCCGCCCCGGCGGTGGGGCTCGCGAGGAAACAGCGCTGCCAGGTCGAGCAGCACGGCGACAGGCGGCTCGACCGCGCGGAACGCTTCGGGCACCGGCTGGCCGCTGTAGCTGATCCCCTGCAGATCACCCACCGATCGATCATACGTTCGATGCCCTGAGGTGCGAAAGAACTGCTCGGGTACCTGTGACGAAGGAGCCTGATCGCATGACGAAAGTGAGGTCCTGGACCCCACCTGCCTGACGGTATCTCGTGTTTGCGATTTCGCTTGCAGTGGAGGGACTTTCGACTGTTGGTCGACGTGACGCACAGCAACGCCCCCTATACCCTGCGGGACGGTCCCCACGGCGAGCTGACGATCCGGCGCGCGGGCGAAAAGCTTGAGCTCCGCACGGAGTCGTCGTCGACCGTCGATCTTCGCAGCTGTCAGCCGCTGCTCCCACCGCCGCCGCAGCCGCCGGGCTGCGAGCCGAAGCGGCGGCTCGCCTGATCCTGCCGCGCTCAGCCGGCCGAGCTGACCGGCTCGATCGGTAGACGCCGCAGGGCCCCGGGCGCGTCCGCCGGCACCAAGGGGTGCTGCGGCGGGATCGGGTCGAGCCGCCGGTAGGCCTCGCCCTGCTCGGGCCGCAGATCTGTCTCGCCCCTGTTGGGCCACAGCGACGCCGCGCGTTCGGCCTGGGCGGTAATCGAAAGCGACGGGTTCACACCGAGATTCGCCGAGATCGCGGTGCCGTCGACCACAAGCAGCGTCGGGTATCCGTACACCCGGTGGTAGGCGTCGATGACGCCTGTCTGCGGGCTGTCGCCGATCGCGGCGCCGCCGAGGTAGTGCGCGGTCAGCGGAATGTTGAACAGCTCGCCCCACGTTCCACCGGCCACACCGTGGATCTTCTCGGCGACCCTCCGGGTCACCTTGTTGCCGACGGGGATCCACGTCGGGTTCGGCTCGCCGTGACCCTGCTTGCTGGTGACGCGCCGGATTCCCAGCTTCGTGCGGTGGGTGAACGTGGTGATCGAGTTGTCGAGGTGCTGCATCACGAGCATGATCATCGTCCGCTCGCTCCAGCGGCGAGGGTTCATCAGCCGGATGGTGCCCTTCGGATTCTCGGCAACCTGCTGCAAGAACTGCTTCCAGCGCGGCACATCGGTGCCTTCGGGCCCGGACCCGTCGGTCATCAGTGTCTGCAATATCCCCATCGCGTTGGAGCCCTTGCCGTAGCGGCACGGCTCGATGTGCGTGTCGGAGCTCGGGTGGATCGACGACGTGATCGCCACGCCGTGCGTCAGGTCCAGGTCTGGGGCCACCTTGAACCGCCCCGCGCCCACGATCGACTCCGAGTTGGTCCGGGTCAGCACGCCGAGGCGCTCGGAGATCTTGGGAAGCCTGCCTTTGTCGCGCATCTTGAACAGCAGCTTCTGTGTGCCGAACGTGCCGGCGGCCATCACGAGATGCCGAGTGGTGAACGACTTCTTTCCGCGGCGCAGCCACCGCCCGGTAACGACGGTGTCGACGCGCCATCCGCCGTCGGGCAGCTGCTCGAAGCCGGTCACGGTTCGCATCGGAAGTACCTGTGCGCCAGCGCTTTCCGCGAGACCGAGGTAGTTCTTCACCAACGTGTTCTTGGCGCCGTAGCGGCAACCCGTCATGCACGAGCCGCACTCGATGCAGCCGGTCCGGTCCGGACCGGCACCGCCGAAGTAGGGATCGCGCACCGTCTTACCGGGCGTCTTCTCCCCGTCCTGCCCGAAGTACACGCCGACCGGCGTGGGCACGAACGTGTCGCCGACGCCCATCTCGTCGGCAACCTCCTTCATGATGCGGTCGGCGTCGGTGAACGTCGGGTTCATGACGACGCCGAGCATGCGGTGTGCCTGCTCGTAGTGCGGCATCAACTCGGCACGCCAATCGGTGATATGTGACCACTGGCGGTCGGCGAAGAACGGCTCCGGCGGCACGTAGAGCGTGTTGGCGTAGTTCAGCGAGCCGCCGCCGACGCCCGCGCCGCCGAGGATCATCACGTTGCGCAGCAGATGAATGCGCTGGATGCCGTACATGCCCAGCCGCGGCATCCAGAGGAATTTGCGCAGGTTCCACGACGTCTTGGCGAACTCGTGGTCGGCGAACCTCCGGCCGGCCTCCAGCACGCCGACGCGGTAGCCCTTCTCGGTCAAGCGCAACGCGGTGACACTGCCGCCGAAACCCGAACCGATGATGAGGACGTCGAAGTCAGGCTCCATACCGCAAGTATTGCCGTACCGGCGGGTAACTCACCAGTGCCGTCACGCTCAACCTGGCGCGAGGGTGCACCTTTGCACCCGAACCGCGGCGTGTTGGGGTACAGACCCGCACGCTCGCGCCATGGGGTCAGCTGCCGACGGTCAGGCCGACCTTCTGGAATTCCTTGAGGTCGCAGTAGCCGGCCTTGGCCATGGACCGGCGCAAGCCGCCGACGAGATTCAGCGAGCCGAACGGGTCGTCGGACGGGCCGCCGAGCACCTGCCGCAGCGGCGGGCGCTCGCCGACGGCCACCTGCAGCAGCGCGCCGCGTGGCAGCGACGGGTGCGCGGCCGCGGCCGGCCAGAACCAGCCGTCGCCCAGCGCCTCTGCCGACGCGGCCAGCGGCGTGCCGAGCACCACTGCGTCCGCACCGCACGCAATGGCCTTGGCCAGGTCGCCGGAGGTGTGGATGTCGCCGTCGGCCAGCACGTGCACGTAACGGCCGCCGGTCTCGTCGAGGTACTCGCGGCGGGCCGCGGCGGCGTCGGCGATCGCGGTGGCCATCGGCACGCTGATGCCCAGCACCTCGTCGCTGGTGGTGACACCGCTGGTGGAGCCGTAGCCGACGATGACGCCCGCCGCGCCGGTGCGCATCAGATGCAGCGCGGTGCGGTGGTCGAGCACACCGCCGGCCACTACCGGCACGTCGAGTTCGGCGATGAACGTCTTGAGGTTGAGCGGTTCGCCGTCACGGGCGACGCGCTCGGCGGACACGATCGTGCCCTGGATCACCAGCAGGTCGATGCCGGCCTGCATCAGCACGGGCGTCAGCGAGCGCGCGCTCTGCGGGCTGACCCGCACCGCGGTGATCACGCCCGCGTCGCGAATGCGGGCGATTGCCGCGCCGAGCAGGTCCGGATCGAGCGGCGCGGCGTGCAGTTGCTGCAGCAGCCGGATCGCCGCCGACGGTTCCGGCTCCTTCTCGGCGGCCTCGATGACTTGGGCGATCTTCGCCTCGACGTCGGCGTGCCGACCAATCAGCCCTTCGCCGTTGAGGATTCCGAGCCCGCCGAGCCGGCCCAGCTCGATCGCGAACTCCGGCGACGCCAGCGCGTCGGTGGGGTGCGACACGACCGGGATTTCGAATCGGTACGCGTCGAGCTGCCAGGCGGTCGACACGTCTTTCGACGAACGGGTGCGCCGCGACGGCACGATGGTGATGTCGTCGAGCTCAAAGGTGCGGCGGGCGGTGCGGCCCATGCCGATCTCGACCATGTCGCGCATGTCTAGCGCCCCTCCCCTGCGAAACCGGGGCTTCGCACAGAAAGTCCGAGAAGCAGGGTGCGAAACTCCGGTTTCGGCAACATCAGAGAGGATCCTGCCTCAGCGGCTGTTGTAGTTCGGCGCTTCGACCGTCATCGTGATGTCGTGTGGGTGGCTCTCCTTGAGCCCCGCCGCGGTGATCTGGACGAACTGCGCGTGCTGCAGCTCCTCGATGGTGGCCGAGCCGGTGTAGCCCATCGCCGCCCGCAGGCCTCCGGTGAGCTGGTGGATGACCGTGGCCAGCGGGCCACGGAACGGCACCCGGCCCTCGATCCCTTCGGGTACCAGCTTGTCCTCGGATAGCACGTCGTCCTGGAAGTAGCGGTCTTTGGAGAACGACTTGCCCCCGGACCGCCCCTGCATCGCACCCAGTGATCCCATGCCGCGGTAGCTCTTGAACTGTTTGCCGTTGACGAAGATCAACTCGCCGGGCGCTTCCGCGGTGCCGGCCAGCAGTGAGCCGAGCATCGCGGCGGACGCACCCGCGGCCAGCGCCTTGGCGATGTCGCCCGAGTACTGCAGTCCGCCGTCG
>DASWBF010000138.1:0-2889 GCA_036390735.1 Mycobacterium sp.
TGAGCTGGGCAGCCATCAGGGGTTGCCGGTGACGATCGTGGCCACCGTTGACCTGGCGGATCTGCAGGCCAAGGCCGGGGTGGCCACCACCGGCGGGGGCAGCTGGCTGCCGATGACCGATGTGATCCGGATGGCCGCCCAGGCCGACAACTTTCTGCTGATCTTCGATGACGCCAAACCCCTGCAGCTCTACAAGGGCCGCAGCACCCGGCTGGCCACCCCCGCCCACCGGCTGGTGCTCTATGCCCTCGAGCGTGGCTGCAGCCATCCGGGCTGTGACGTGCCGGCCTGCTGGTGCCAAGCCCACCACGCCGAAAAAGACTGGGCCGCCGGCGGGCAGACCAACATCGACGAACTCACCCTGGCCTGCGGACCCCACAACCGCAAGGTCACAAAAGACGGCTGGAAAACGAGGAAACGCCAAGACGGCACCACCGAATGGATTCCCCCACCGCATCTGGACCACGGGCAACGCCGCACGAACAACTACTTTCGTCCAGAACGGATGCTCGACGAAGACGACGATCAACCGGAGTAGCCGGGTGGTCTTTGAATCAGTGGCTGGTGCTAGAGCCCATCAATCCCAGCTGGCGCATAATCGCGAGGCTGTCTGACATCCCCCATCGTTCGACGGCCTGACCGTTCTCGAAGCGCAGAATCCCAAACGTCGGCACGTCGATCGTGCGACCGGTAGCGGGTATCCCAAAGTACTCGCCCCGGTGGGTTCCGGTACTCCGTCCGTAGGAAACAGCAAGCGCGCCTTCTGCGACCACGAAGTCCAGGGGATTGCGGTAATCCGGGAAAGCTGCACGCGTCAGCTCGACGCTTGCTCGATAACGGGCTCGACCGCTTCCCTCAAGACCGGCAAGTTCGACGTGATCGACGAGGTCCTCGGCGATGAGCTCGTCGATCAGATCCAGCCGACCGTTGTTCCAGATTTCGTCGGTGATGCGCCACATCAGCGCCTTCGACTCTTCGGTTGCCGCCATCGCCAATCCTTTCCGGAAATGGTGACCTTAACTTGGACATCCGATAGTCGTTGATGGAACCGCCGTTCCCTTCACAACGGTGCACCGAGCGTCAGCGCGAATGTGTGCACAATTTTGGCGGTCCCTCCGACCGGCGCACGAGCGCCGCTCCCGCTGGCATCCTTAATGCATGGCAGGCAATGAAATCGACCGCGTCAGGGCACGTAGCGCACTGGACGTCGTCAAACAACATCCGGTGATGGTGCTGTTCGCCGTCTCACCCGTGATAGCAGCCGCAGTCCTCGTCGGCTGGCTCACGAATCCGGTTTGGGCGGTACTGCTGCTGATCGTCGCGACAGTGGCCGGCACCTGGGCAGTGGTTCGCAGGCGTTAGTTTCGCCCTCAGCGAACGCTCTCGCTGCAACGATGTAAGAGTGTAAGCATGTAATCATGCGACCACACCATGTACACGGGCGGCGGTTCGGCCGCCCCGGCGGCTGGCAGCAAGCGGACCAGCCCGACGCCGCCGACGCAGCCGACTGGTTCGCCGGTCGGCTGCCCGAAAACTGGTTCACCGAGGACCCCGAGGTCACGGTCGACCGGGAAGAGATCGCCGTCATCGGTCGGCTCCCAGAACCCGAAGGCGCCGAGGGTGAGGGCGCTGACGCCCGCGGCGCCGGCCGCGCGGCACGCTTCCGCGAGGAAACCCGGCCCGACCGGATGCGGATCGCCGACGAGGCGCAGGCCCGCTACGGCCGAAACGTCAGCTGGGGCGTGCGGGTCGGCGGCGAACGAATCATGTTCACCAACATGGCCGTTCCGGTGATGACCCGGCTGCGTCAACCCGATCGCCAAGTGCTCGACACGCTCGTCGACGCCGGCGTCGCGCGCTCCCGATCGGACGCGCTGGCGTGGTGCGTCCGGCTGGTCGGCGAGCACGCCGACGAGTGGCTGGACGAACTCCGCCAGGCGATGTCCACGGTCGACGATCTGCGCGCGAAAGGCCCGGAGCTCTAAGCCCGTTCGACTCCGACGTAGGAGGAGTTCAGCGGCGGCGTCTGCGACAGCGGGTCCACCGCTGCACCATCGATGAGTAGGTTGCGGTTGGCGCCGTACGACTCCGGAGCGCCGCCGCCGCGCGGGTCGAAAACCCGTGATCCCCAGCCGTGGTCGACGATCACGACTCCGGCGCGTGGCCTGTCGCTCACCGTCGCCGCCACCTCGATTGAACCGACCGACGAGAACACCCGCACCTGGTCGCCGTCAGTGATGCCCAGCTCCGCCGCGTCTTTCGGGTTGATCGCCACTTCGTTGCGCTTCCCCGACGGGTGCAGACCGGGAAGTTCGTTGAGCCACGAATTCATCGAATGCCGGTTGCGCCGGTTCGCCAGCTGGAACGGGTAGCTGTCCGGTGCTTGCGGGCGCGGCGCGGCGAGCAGCTCTCGGGTCCGAGCGACGATCTCGGGCGGCGCCGCGTGGATCTTCTTGTCCTCGGTCCTCAGTGCGTCCCGCAGATGTCCGAACTCCCGCGGCCCGAGCACCAGCCCGTGCGGATGTGCCATGATGTCGCGCCATCTGACCTTGCGCCCGTTGACTTTTCGGCCGGTAGCCACCAGCAGCCGGTTGAGCCAGTCCGGATTGAACTCAAGGGCCGGCCTGCGCGTGAGGCGCGAAAGCGTGCGGGTGGCTTCGACGAAACCGTTGACACCCTTGACGCCGAACAGCGGCTTGCGCATCGCGATCGTCAGATCGACGAATATCCGCCACTCCTCGCGCGCGCCGGGCGGCGGCTCGACGGCCCTGCGCCCGTACTGCACGTACGGCTCGTCGTGCAGGTTGCTGGTGAAAGCCATCAAGTCGTCACGCTCCAGCCAGTGCACCGCGGGCAACAGCCAATGCGCGTGCCGATGGCTTTCGCGCT
>DASWBF010000139.1:0-9393 GCA_036390735.1 Mycobacterium sp.
CGACTGGTTCAGCAGCGTCGACACCTGGCCGGCCCCCGCCGCGGTGGAGAATTCCTGGGCCAGATCGTCGAGGACGTCGGCGTTCGCCGTGCCCGCAGCGGGACCGAACGCGAGCGCCAGGGCCAACCCGGTGCCGGCAAGTGCGGCCGCGACAGTCCATCGTGAGCTGTTCGTCGGCTCAAGCGTCATGCGATCCCTCCGGAAGCCGAGTGCAAGGCGTGCGGGTGCCACCGACGGGAGCTTAACAGCGCTTGTCCGGTCAGGCATCAGTTACAGGAGTCTCTTGAAGTGACTAATGGGACGTCTGTTCCCACTCGGCGCGCGCCGGCGCGGTCAGCCGCTTGTAGCGGTTGGTCTCCGGATCGAGGTACCAGGCGTGCCGCCCCGCCTTGGGGATACCGGCGTTGCGCAGAGCGCCGACCGTCGGGCGATACGAGGCGCTCAAGGCCAAATCGGGGACGACGTGCACGAAGTCAGGACGGTCGTTGCCCAGGTGTGCCATCGCCTCGCTCAAATCCGCCGCCGAGAGCGCCGCACCGGGGCACATCGTCACCGCGGTCACGGCCACCTGGCGGTCCCCGGCGTCGACTCCGTACGTCACCGCCAGATCGACCGCCGGCATCAGGCTGACGGTGTCGTTGATCGGGGCGTCGTAGACTGCGCCCCGGGCGGTGCGGATCACCGAGCCCCGGGTGCCCATCAGCCAGAAGTCGCCATCGCTGTCGCGCCGGAACAGATACTCAGTGGAGATCCACGTGTCGCCGGGAGCGAACACCCCGCGCTTGACCGCAGCATGGGGGTCCACCGGCCCGCGCGGGTGGGCCAGCAGCACGCCGACCTCGTCGGTCTGCGCCCGGCGCACGAACCCGCGGTCGTCCTCGAGGATGAGGTCGTCGTCGGGCTCGTACGCCCCGAGTTCGACCTGCGCAGCCCCCGGCAGCGGCCTGCCCTCGCTGCCGATCTTGACGCCCGCGACGTTGGCCAGCACGGCCTGCCCGTCGGTGGTGGCGAAGAACTCCACGACCTGAGCCGGCGAGAACACGTCGATGACGCGCTGCCACAGCCCCGTCGGCATGCCGGAACCGATGAACAGCCGCACCGGGTGGTGGCCCTTCAGGTCGAAGGCGGGGTCCTCAATGACCTCGCGCAGCATCGCCCAGGTGTACGTCACCACCGAGACTCCGTACTGACGCATCTCCTGCACGAACCGGTCCGCCTGCAGACCGCGCGACAACGCGATCCGGGACCCGCCGACGACGGCGCCGCCGAGGCTCACCAGCAGACCGGACGGGTGGTGCAGCGGGGTGAGGCAGTACACGGTGTCGCGGCGGCTGAGCGCGGCCGTCGACGCCGTGCCGAACGCCGACACTGCCCATCGGTAGTTGGTGATCTGCCGCGCGACCAGCTCCCCACCCACTTGGGTGAAGGCCACGAACGCGATGTCCTTCGCCAACCCCGGGTTCGGCCGGTACCAGCCGGGCAGCTCGACCTCGTCGGGGTCGATCTGCTCCATGTCGATCACGTCGTCGTCGTTGGGCAGCAGGTGCAGGTCGCGGGTCTCGCCGCCGCCGAGCACCAGAGCCTGCAGCGAGAGCCGGCGGGCAGCCTTGAGGTTCGTCGGGTCGGTGAGGATCTCGCGGACGCCGCCCAGCCGCGCCGCAAGGCCGAGGTCGGCGTCGGGCGGCATCAGCACCGCGACCGCGCCAAGCCGTGACAGCGCCGCGATGGCCACCAGCGCGCTGGGCCGGGTCTCCATCAGCACCCCGACCCGGTCGCCCTGGCGCACGCCGACCTCGATCAGGCCGCGCACGACGTTGTTGATGCGCGTGTCCACCGCCTCGTAGGTGTGGACACGTCCGTCGAACAGCAGGCATTCGCCCTCTGGCGCGTTGGCGGCTTGTTCCGACATGATTCGGCCCAGCGAGATGCGCGTGTGCTCGTTGATATGACCGAGGCGAGTGAGCCGCGGCAGCGTGCGGGCGGTCTCCACCGCCAGTGTTCGCATTGACTTGTTCGCGGCGACGACCGCGTGCCCCGCCGAGCGGGCCAAATCGAACACCACCTCCGACGCCACGCCCGCGCCGTGGGCGATGCGGGACGCGAAGGGCACGCCGCTCTCCTTGGGTTCGGCCGGCTGCGGCGACATCCGGCTGATCCCCTCGGGCATGTCGCCCTCGCCGGACAGCCACTTCACCCACGCTGCCACCGTCGGCCAGGTCTGCCCGGCAGCTTTCGAGCCGACGACGAGCCCGAAATGGCCGCTGCGGATGAGGTACTCGTAGACATCGGCGTTGGGCGCCGCGCGTTGGATACCGCGCACGGCCGCCGGCTGGCCGATGTCGTCGACCTCACCGATGACCGCGAGGATCGGGACGTCGATGTCGGTGAGCGTGACGAGTTCACCGTGGATCGAGAAGCCACCGGTCATCATCCGGTTGTGGGCGATGAACTGCTTGAGCAACTCTGAGATCGCGGGGCCACCCCAGGCGATCCACCCTTCCGACTCGAGGAAGCGGCGCTGCTGCTCCCGCGGTAACAGCGCCTCACGGTCGTGCAACTGGCGGAGGAAATCAACGCGCGCCTTCGCCGTCTTGATCGGGTCCATCAACTGAAAGCCGGTGCGCGCCAACCAACTTGGGATGTCGATGCGACTGAACACATGGTCGGCCATGAACTCCGCGGCGGCGGGCACAAGGTTGGGCGGCAGACCCATCGGCAACGCCGCGAGTGTGTCCACCGGCGAGCCGAATGCGACGATGCTGGCCAGATCTCCGGATCGCCGGTAGCCAGCCGTCTGATACGCCCACATGCCGCCTTGCGAGTAGCCGGCCAGGTGAACGTCTTGACCCGTGGTCTTCTTGACCGTGTCGATTGCCTCGCTGACCGCGACGATGTGGTCGGCGAGTGTGCGTTCCATGCCGCCTTCGACGCGGTCGGGCGAACCGAAGTCGATGACCCACGGGTCGATGCCCGCGTTGCGCAGGATGCCGACGGCGCCGTCTTCACGGGTGACGTCCCACATGTTTGCGGACATCATCATCGGGTGCACCATCAGCACAGGCGGCCCGACGGCCGTCTGCCCGTTGCGGTTGTCGGGCGGGAAGTACCGCCGCAGCCGGTACATCGGAGTGCTCTCGACGATCTGGAACGGCGAGGGCACGCTGCCGGTCTCCAGCCCGCCGTACCTGATCACTTCGAGACCGTTCTGCGCGGTGGCGATCAGGCGGCCCACCGGCCTCGTGATCGGTGAAAAGTCCACCATCGGCGCTTGCCTCCGCCCTCGTGCATCCCCCAATTGGCCGCCGTCATTCTGGCACGTCGCGCCATATCATCGGCGACCGATGGCCAACCTGATCAATGCGGAGCGCATCAGCGTCTCCTACGGCACCCGCACGTTGCTCGATGCGGTGAGCCTGGGCGTGGACGACGGCGACGCGATCGGGGTCGTAGGGCGCAACGGGGACGGGAAGACCACGCTGCTCACGACGCTGGCGGGCGTCCGCCCTCCCGACCAGGGCCGCGTCACACACACCGCCGGACTGTCCATCGGTTATCTCGGCCAGACCGACGACTTCGGCAGCGACGACACCGTGCGTCGCCTGATCGTCGGTGGGCGACCCGACCATGTCTGGGCGGGCGACCCGAACACCCGAGCCGTCGTGCAGAACTTGCTGGCCGGTGTCTCGCTGGATGCCTCTGTCGGCACGCTGTCCGGGGGCGAGCGTCGCCGCGTGGCGCTGGTGGCGGTGCTGCTGGCAGGCCACAACGTGTTGATGCTCGACGAGCCGACGAACCACCTCGACGTCGAGGCGATTACCTGGCTGGCGGGTTATCTGTCCGCTCGGCGCGAGCAAGCGCTGATGGTGGTGAGCCACGACCGCTGGTTTCTCGACGCGGTGTGCACCCGCACATGGGAAGTGCACGAGGGTGTCGTCGACGGCTATGACGGCGGCTACGCGGCTTATGTGCTTGCCCGTGCCGAGCGGATGCGGGTGGCGGCGGGCGCCGACGCGCGGAGGCGCAACCTCATGCGCAAGGAGCTGGCGTGGTTGCGGCGTGGCCCACCCGCCCGCACGTCGAAGCCGAAGTTTCGGATCCAGGCGGCCAACGCGCTGATCGCCGACGAGCCTCCGGCACGCGATTCGCTTGTGCTGCAACAGTTTGCGACGAGCCGGCTGGGCAAAGATGTGTTCGACCTGCGCGGCGTTCGGCTGCAGGTCGGTGACCGTTGCGTCCTCGATGGCGTGGACTGGTCGATCGGTCCGGGCGCGCGCATCGGGTTGGTGGGGGTCAACGGCACGGGCAAGACGTCGGTGTTGCGGCTGCTCGCTGGTGAATTGGCGCCGACCGGTGGAAGCGTCAAGCGCGGCAGGACGTTACGCATCGGGCACTTGAGCCAGGGGCTGAGCGAGATCACCGGTGGTGACCGCGTGCTGGACGCGGTCGAAGACCAGCGCCGGGTGGCGCGACTCGCAGGGGGCCGGGAAATCAGCGCCGCGACACTGCTCGGGGACTTCGGTTTCACCGGCGACAAGTTGACTGCGCGGCTTTCCGACCTGTCCGGCGGCGAGCACCGGCGGCTGCAGTTCTTGCGGCTGCTGCTCGACGAACCGAACGTGCTGCTTCTCGACGAGCCGACCAACGACCTCGACATCGACACGCTGACCGTGGTCGAGGACTATCTCGACGGCTGGCCCGGCACGTTGATCGTCGTCACGCACGACCGCTACTTCCTCGAACGAGTCACCGACGTCACGTACGCACTGTCGGGTGACGGCCGCTGCGAACTGCTGCCCGGAGGCATCGATCAGTATCTGGCGGCGCGGGCGGAGTCTTCGGGCGCGCCGTCTTCCGCCGATCCGGGCCGCGTCGAATCAGCAGCTGCCCGGACTCGCCGCACCAGAAAAGAGTTGGCCCGCATCGAAACCCGGCTGGGAAAGCTAGAGCAGCGGATCAGCGGGCTGCACGAGGAGATGGCGGCCGCCGCGCACGACCACGTGCGGCTGGGTGAGCTGAACGCGCAGTTAGGCGAGGTGCTGGCCGCGAAGGACGAGTTGGAACAGGCCTGGCTCGAGGCGGCAGACGACTAGCCCCTCAGTCGGTTTCGCAGCTGGTCGGCGGTGCTGCGTACGTCGGCAAGCTGTTTGGCCACTTGCGTCGGCGCCGTGCCGCCACGGGCCGTCCGAGCCGACACCGATCCCTCGACCGTCAGCACCTCACGAACCTCCGGCGTCAAGCCCGGATGCGCGGCGGCGAGTTCGTCGTCGGTGAGATCCTCCAACCCGACGCCGCGGACCTCGGCCGTGCGGACCGCCGCACCCGCAGCTTCGTGCGCGACCCGGAACGGCACGCCCTGACGCACCAGCCATTCGGCGACGTCCGTGGCCAAGGTGTACCCCGCCGGTGCCAGCTCGGCCATCCGCTCGACGTCGAACCGCAAGGTGGACACCAGCCCCGCCATCGCCGGCAGCAGCATCTCCAGTTGCGCCACGGAGTCGAACACCGGCTCCTTGTCTTCCTGCAGGTCGCGGTTGTACGCCAGTGGCTGAGCCTTCAGCGTGGCGAGGAGACCGGTCAGGTTGCCGATCAGCCGGCCCGACTTTCCTCGGGTCAACTCGGCGATGTCGGGGTTCTTCTTCTGCGGCATGATGGAGCTGCCCGTAGACCACGCGTCGTGCAAGGTGACGTACCCGAATTCCGTTGTGCTCCAAAGGATGATGTCCTCAGCCAATCGAGACAGGTCGACGCCGATGATCGCGAGCACGAACGCGGCCTCGGCGGCGAAGTCGCGGGCGGCGGTGGCGTCGATCGAGTTGTCTGATGCCGCAGCGAATCCCAGCTCCTCGGCGATCGCGTCGGGGTCAAGCCCCAGCGAAGACCCTGCCAGCGCGCCCGACCCGTACGGCGAGACGGCCACCCGGTTGTCGCAGTCGAGGATGCGGTCGACGTCCCGCAGTAGCGGATGGGCGTGCGCCAGCAGGTGATGCGCCAACAGCACCGGCTGAGCCGACTGCAGGTGGGTCTTGCCGGGCATGATCGCGGTCGGGTGGGCGGCCGCCTGGGCGGTCAGCGCGGCGATCACGTCCAACACGCCGGCCCCCACCCGTCTCAGCGCGTCGCGCAGCCACATCCGGAATAGCGTGGCGATCTGATCATTTCGCGAGCGGCCGGCGCGGAGGCGGCCCCCGAGGTCGTCGCCGACCCGGTCGATCAGTCCACGCTCCAGCGCGCCGTGGACGTCCTCGTCGGTGACGATCGGGCCGAAGCTGCCGTCTGTGACGTCTGTTGCAAGGCTGTCCAGGCCCGCCAGCAGTCCGTCGCGCTGGTCTTCGGTCAGCAGGCCGGCCCGAAATAGGATGCGGGCGTGGGCCTTTGACGCGTTGATGTCGTAAGGGGCGAGTACCCAGTCGAAGTGCGTCGACTTGCTGAGTGCGGCCAGCGCCGGCGACGGGCCAACGGCGAACCGGCCGCCCCACAGCGTGCCCTCGTTAGTGCTCACGCCTCTAGATCCCGGCGGGCGGCGATCTTTGACGACAGGCCGTGCACGTGGACGAAACCTCGCGCAGCGGACTGGTCGAAGGAGTCACCCTCGTCGTAAGTGGCCAGGTTGAAGTCGTAAAGCGATTCGGCACTGCGCCGCCCGTTGACCGCAATATGCCCGCCGTGCAACACCATTCGGATCTCGCCGGAGACGTGCTCCTGCGTCTTGGCGACGAACGCCTCCAGCGCCGACTTCAGCGGCGAGTACCAGAGCCCGTCGTACACCAACTCCGCCCAGCGCTGGTCGGTGGTGCGCTTGAACCGGCCGAGTTCGCGCTCCAGCGTGATGTGCTCGAGCTCGGTGTGCGCGGTGATCAACACCATCGCGCCCGGTGCCTCGTAGATTTCCCGGCTCTTGATGCCGACGAGGCGATCCTCGACGACGTCGAGCCGGCCGACGCCTTGCGCGCCGGCACGCCGATTCAGCTCCTCGATGGCCTGCAGCACGGTGACCTCACGGCCGTCGATCGAAACCGGGACGCCACGTTCGAAGCCGACGATCACCTCGTCGGGCGTGGACCAGTTGACGGTCGGATCTTCGGTGTAGTCGTAGACGTCCTTGGTGGGAGCGTTCCACAAGTGTTCGAGGAAGCCGGTTTCCACCGCCCTGCCCCAGACATTCTGGTCGACGGAGAACGGCGACCGCTTGGTCACGGTAATCGGTATCGCGTTCTCCTCGGCGAATGCGATGGCCTTCTCCCGCGTCCACGCGTAGTCACGCACCGGTGCCAGCACCTCGAGATCCGGTGCCAGCGAGGCGAAGCCCACCTCGAACCGCACCTGGTCGTTGCCTTTGCCGGTGCAGCCGTGCGCGACGGTGCTGCCGCCGTGCTGCCGCGCAGCGGCGACGAGGTGCTTGGCGATCAGCGGCCGGCTGATCGCGGACACCAGCGGATAGCGGTCCATGTAGAGGCCGTTGAACTGGATGGTGGGCAGGCAGTACTCGTTCGCGAACTCGTCACGCGCATCGACCACGACGGCCTCCACCGCGCCGCAGTCGAGGGCGCGCTGCCGCACCAGTTCCATGTCCTCGCCACCCTGGCCGAGGTCGATCGCCACGGCCACCACCTCGCGGCCGGTCTCTTTTCCGATCCAGCTGATCGCCACCGACGTGTCCAAACCGCCGGAGTACGCCAGGATGACGCGATCGGACATGGGCTATCTCCTCTTTAGTGTTGGCTCTTCGCCCAAGAGGCTCATCGCCGCGCAAGCGCTCATCGGTAGGCTATCTCCTTGCCAATTACTGCAGCTCGTCGAACCGGGCGACCAGTTCGGCGCCGGTCATCGGGTCGCGCGCGACCACCAGTATTGTGTCGTCGCCGGCGACGGTGCCGACAACATAAGGGAGTGCGGACCGGTCGATCGCCAAGGCCAGATAGTGCGCGGCGCCGGGTGGAGTGCGCAGCACCGCCAGGTTGCCGCTGGCGTCGCTGGACACCAGCAGTTCGCCCAAGAGGCGCGAAAGCCGTTCCGTGCCACCGGAAACGCCGCGCACGGGGCTGCCGTCCTCCGGGACCACGTATGCGCCGGCGCCGCCGTCTGCCCCGCGCAGCTTGACGGCACCGAGTTCCTCGAGATCCCGCGAGAGCGTCGCCTGCGTGGTCTCGATGCCCTCGGCGGCAAGGGCCGCGGCCAACTCGCTCTGGCTGCGCACCGCCCGCGACGACAGGATCGCGACAATGCGTGCCTGCCGTCCGGCGCGGGTGGTGCTGATTTCCGGTGCGTTCATACCGTCCGCTCCAGCAGCCACACCAGCAGCGCCTTCTGGGCGTGCAGCCGATTCTCGGCCTCGTCCCACACCGCGCTGTGCGGGCCGTCCATCACGTCGTCGGTGATCTCTTGGCCGCGGTGCGCCGGAAGGCAATGCAGCACAATGGCATCCGAGTCAGCGTACCGAAGCAGCCGGCTGTCGACACGGAATGCCTCGAACGGTCCGACGCGGTCTTGCCCATCGTCCTCTTGGCCCATCGACGTCCAGGTGTCGGTGACCAACACGTCGGCGCCGTCAGCGGCGGCTTTCGGCGCGGAGGTGACGTTGACGCTCGCGCCGGTGTCGGAGGCACGGGTTTCAGCGGCGGCGAGCACGTCGGGGTCCGGCTCGAAACCTTTCGGCGCCGCGATCGTGACGTGCACTCCCGCTGTCGCGCCGCCGAGAAGCAGCGAATGCGCCATGTTGTTGGCCCCGTCGCCGAAATAGGCCACGCGCAGACCCGCCAGCCGACCCTTGCGCTCGGCGATCGTCTGCAGGTCGGCGAGCACTTGGCACGGGTGAAAGTCGTCGGACAGTGCGTTGATCACCGGCACCGTCGCCACCGACGCCATCGCGCTCAGCCGGTCCTGGCCGTACGTCCGCCACACGATCGCGTCGACGTAGCGGGACAACACCCGAGCGGTGTCCTCCAGCGTTTCGTCGCGTCCCAGTTGAGTGCTGCGCGCGTCGACGACGACGGCGTGCCCGCCGAGTTGGGCGATGCCCAGTTCGAAGGAAAACCTTGTGCGGGTGGAGTTTTTGTCGAAGATCACCGCGACGCCGCGCGGGCCGTCGAGCGGACGGCGGCTGAACGGATCCTTCTTCAGCTCTGCCGCCAGCTCCAGTACCTCGGCCTGCTCGGCCGGTGTCAGATCGTCGTCACGCAGAAAGTGCCTCATGCTGTTCCCTTTTCGAGTACCCCAGGCAATGCGTTGAGGAACTCGTCGATCTGCGCTTCGGTGATGATCAACGGCGGCGCGAGCCGCACGATGTTCGGAGCGGGCGCGTTGATCAGGAAACCGGCGTCGCGGGCGGCAGTCTCGACGGTCTTGGCCACCGGTGCCGTCAGGACCACACCACGCAGCAGACCGCGTCCCCGGACA
>DASWBF010000140.1:0-3311 GCA_036390735.1 Mycobacterium sp.
CGCGCTAACGTCGACCGGTTCGGCGGCGACCGCGAATTCGTTGCGATCGCAGGCTGTTCGGCCGGCGGTCACCTCGCGGCGCTGACCGGCCTGACGCACGACGACACCGACTTCCACGTCGATCTCGCCGACGACGCCGACACGTCCGTCGACGCGGTGGTGGGCATCTACGGCCGGTACGACTGGGAGGACAGGTCCACCCCGGAACGTGACAGGTTCGTCGACTTCCTGGAGCGGGTCGTCGTCAAGAAGCGGCTGGCCAAACATCCGGAGCTGTTCCGCAAGGCGTCACCGATCGCGCGGGTGCGTGCCGACGCGCCGCCGTTCCTGGTCGTGCACGGCTCCGCGGACAATGTGATCCCGGTCGCGCAGGCCCGCGAGTTCGTGGAGAGGCTGCGGGCGGCGTCGCGCTCGACGGTCGGCTACCTGGAGCTGCCCGGGGCGAGCCACGGCTTCGACATGACCGACGGGTCGCGCACCCGGTCCGCGGCGACGGTCATAGGGTTGTTCCTCGACGAGATCCATCGAGGCCACTTGCTGAGCAGGGCAAAAGAGGTTATATAGCGTTCAGCACCCGTCGGGTCGTCCTTGAAGAGGTGAGGAGTGAAACGGCTCAACGGCCGGGATGCCTTGTTGCTGTACAGCGAGACACCCAACATCCACACGCACACGTTGAAGATCGGCGTGATCGACGCCACCGACTTCGACGGTGAGTTCACGTTCGAGTTGTTCCGGCGCACCCTGCGCCGCCGCCTGCACCTGCTGGAGCCGCTGCGCTACAAGCTCGTCGACATCCCGCTGAAGCTGCACCACCCGATGTGGATGGAGAAGTCGGAGATCGACTTGAGTTACCACCTGCGCAGGGTGCGGGTGCGTCGTCCCGGCGGGCGTCGCGAACTAGACGAGCTGATCGGCGAGATCGCGAGCACGCCGCTGGACCGCGGCCTCCCGCTGTGGCAGATGTACTTCGCCGAGGGCATGGCCGACAACCGGTTCGCGGTGATCGGGAAGGTGCACCACGCGCTGGCCGACGGGGTCGCGTCGGCGAACATGATGGCCAGGGCCATGGACCTGAGAGGCACGATCCAAGACGAGCGCGACCTCTACGCCACCAACGCCCCGCCGTCGACAGGCGAGTTGCTGAAAGAGGCTTGGCGAGACCACGTCCGCCAGTTCCGCAAGCTGCCGCGGCTGGCCAGGGAGACGGCCGCGGGCGTCGGCCGGGTGCGCAAGCGCGGCAAGGAGCGCGGCCAGCAGCCCGAAATGGCCAAGTCGTTCTCGCCGCCGCCGACGTTCATCAACCACGTGGTGTCGCCGGGGCGCCGGTTCGCGACAGCCACACTGGCGCTGTCGGACGTTAAGCAGACCAGCAAGCACCTCGGCATCACGATCAACGACCTGGTGCTGGCCACCGCGGCCGGCGCGCTGCGGGAGTTGCTGCTGCGCTACGACGGCCGTGCCGACGCGCCGCTGATCGGGTCGGTACCCGTCTCGCTCGACACATCCCCGGACCGGCTGACCGGAAACGAGTTCTTCGGGCTCAACGTCTCGCTGCCGGTGCACGTCGACGACCCGATCGAAAGAGTGCGGCTGACCGCGCTCGCGGCCGGGATCGCCAAGGAGGACTTCGGTTTGCTCGGGCCCGACGCGGTGTCGCAGTGGGCGGCGTACCTGCCGCCCGGCGCGGCGCACGCGGCGTTCAAGTGGCTGTCCAAGCGCGAGGCGCAGAGTCGGCTGCTCAACGTGCCGATCTCCAACGTCGCGGGTCCGCGGGAGCCGGGCAGCATCGGCGGCGCGACGGTCAGCGAAATCTATTCCGCCGGACCGCTGATCGCGGGCAGCGGCATGAACATCACCGTGTGGAGCTACGTCGACCAGCTCAACATCTCGGTGCTCACCGACGACCTCACGCTCGACGACCCACACGAAGCCACCGACGCGATTATCCGCTCGTTCACTGAAATCCGTTCCGCTGCAGGGTTTTCCAGCGAACTCACCCCGGTGCACACGGCCATGGCGCCGGCGCGGGTGAGCTGATTCAGCTGCCGCGGGTTTTCGCGTACACCCACGACAAGAAATGCGCGACGGCTTCGGCGGTCTGATACGCGCGTGGCGAGCCGTACATCTCGAATGCGTGCTGTGCATGCGGCAATTCGGCGTAGAGCACCGGACGCTTTGCGACGTCGCGGAATTCGCGCACGAAATCCCGAGCCTCTTCGACCGGGATGATCGTGTCGTTCTGTCCGTGCAGGATGAAGAACGGCGGTGCATCGGAGTGGACGCGGGCGATCGACGATGCGTCGACGAACACCTGCCGGTGCTCCTTGAAGCTCTTCTTCACCACGAACTTCGCCAGGAACTCGACGAAGTCGCGCCGCCCCGGGCCGTCGGTGGAATACCAGTCGTAGCGCCCGTAGATCGGCACCGCCGCCACTACCGAGGTGTCGGCGTCTTCGAAGCCGGGCTGCCATGCCGGGTCGTTCGGCGTCAGCGCGGCCAGTGAGGCGAGGTGGCCGCCGGCCGAGCCGCCCGTGATCGCGATGAAGTCCGGGTCGCCGCCGAACTCGGCGATGTGCTCCCTGACCCACGCCAGGCCACGTTTGACATCGACGATGTGGTCGGGCCAGGTGTGCACAGGGCTGACGCGGTAGCCGAGCGACACGCACACCCAGCCGCGGTCGGCCATGTGGCTCAGCAGCGGGTAGGCCTGCGGCCGGCGCATGCCGATCACCCAGCCGCCACCTGGAATCTGCACCAGCACAGGGGCTTTCCCCTCACGCGGCAAGTCCCGCTTGCGCCACACGTCCGCCACGTCCGCCCGGTGCGGGCCGTAGTGGACGACGCTGTCTCGGGATACGTAGCGGCGACGGATTTGGCTGGTGCGCAGCGCGCCGGCGGGCCGCCCCGTCAACGACGGCGCCGAGGGCAGCGTCGCCACCACGTCGGCGTAGTCCGCGCCGAGCCCGTCGCGCAGCGCCGCCGTAAGCACCGGCCCAGGTGTCGTCACGTTGCGTCGGTAGATCACCGCCAACACCGTCCACGCCGCGGCGGTCACCACCAGCGCGAGCTTGCCGCGCAACCCGCCGAAGTCGCCACGGCGACCGCGTCGGATGGCGTCGAACACGGAACCGCTCAGGTACACCGTCGGCAATTCCGAGGTGTGCCAGCCGAACCAGAATGCCGGTAGCGTTCGGTAGCCGCTACGGCCGAGCGGCTGTAACCCGTTGAGCGCGTTGATCAATTCGACAATCGAACGAAGCAGCGGGCGCCGCCGCCGCAAGCGCCGATACGAGGAGTCGGCCATCGCTCAA
>DASWBF010000141.1:0-12060 GCA_036390735.1 Mycobacterium sp.
ATCGTGTGGGACGCGCACGTCGGCGGCATCCCGGTGTGCCTGCTGGGCATCGAGTCCCACACCGTGGCGCGGCGCGGGTTCGTGCCGGCCGGCGGCCCGTCGTCGTACACCTCGGGCACGCTGTTTCCGCAGTCGTCGCGCAAGATCGCGCGCGCGATCAACGGCGCCAGCGGCAACCGCCCGCTCGTCGTGCTGGCGAACCTGTCCGGCTTCGACGGCTCACCGGAGTCCATGCGTCACTGGCAGCTGGAGTACGGCGCCGAGATCGGCCGCGCGGTCACCAACTTCCGCGGCCCGATCGTGTTCGTCGTGGTGTCCCGATACCACGGCGGGGCGTTCGTGGTGTTCTCCAAGAGGCTCAACGAGCGACTCGAAATCGCCGCCGTCGAGGGCTCTTTCGCATCGGTGATCGGTGGGCCGCCGGCCGCGGCCACGGTGTTCGCCCGTGACGTGGACGCCCGCACCCAGCAGGACCCGCAGGTGCGCGAGTCCGCCGAGCGGGTTCGGGAGGCGACGGGTTCGGACGCCAGCACGGCACGGGCCCGGCTCGCCGAGGTCACCGCGGCGGTGCGCTCGGCGAAGCTGTCCGAAGTGGCCGAGGAGTTCGACCGGATCCACACCGTGCAGCGGGCGCTGGCGGTCGGGTCGGTCGACCGGATCATCGCTGCCAAGGCGCTGCGACCCTACGTCGTCGACGCCCTCAAGCGGGGAATGTCAGCGGTATAGCGGGCGGTCAACCCAGGAGTGCCGCGGTTCCGCGAGAGTGAGGACGCCGGGGTCGCCGAGCGGAGCCGGCGGCGGGTGCGTCACCTCGGCTGCCGTCGTCAGCACGAACCGGCCGTCGCGTCGCCACCAGCCCGGAAACACCGGCCCTTCGACTGCGCGCACCGTCAGCGCGCCCCAGCCGTCCTCGCCCGGCTCGTCGACCATCACTTCGACACTGCGGGTGTCGCGGCGCAGGCCGGTCTGCAGCACCTTCAGCGCGCTCTCCTTGGCCGACCAGATCAGGTTCGCGGCCGCGTCGGGCTCATGGTGGGCGGCCACCAGGCGTTGCTCGGCGGAGGTCAGAAAGTCGGCGACGAAACCCGGCGTTCGCGGCTCCACCAGCTCCAAATCGCAACCGACCGTGGGCGACTCGGTCGGGCACGTCACGCACACCGCCCAGCCGGCCCGGTCGCTGATCGACACTCCGAAGTCGACGGGGTCGCCGTCGACGCACACGAACGGCGCGCCGCTGGGGGCGTTGCGCACCTCGATGCCGGCCAAGTCCGCCGGGTCGATGCTGCGGCCGGTGACCGACGCGACGGCATGCTTGGTGACCAGCCGGCGCAGCAGGTACTCGGTGCGCCGCTTGGTGTAGCGCAGCCGGGCCAGGACTTCCGCCTCGCCGGGCGACAGCCAGTGCTCGTCGTCGGGCAGCGCGTCCTCACCGAGGGCCAGCCACCGGTGCCTCTCCACGCGAAATAGCATTCCAGGTCGTGAATTTCCAGGAATCGCAACCCTGGCTTCTCTTTCGGCGTAGAGAAGAGGCGTGACGGCGTTCGTGACCGGCGGCTCAGGGTTCATCGGCGGCCGCCTGATCGAGCGGCTCGTCGCCGACGGTGTCGGGGTGCGGGCGCTGGCCCGGTCGGACCGCGCGGCCGCTGCCGTCGAGGCGCGCGGTGCCGAGGCGGTCCGCGGCGATCTGGCCGACGTCGACGCGATCACGGCGGGCGCTCAGGGCTGTGACACCGCCTACCACCTCGCGGCCAACGTCGAAATGTGGGGCGCCTGGGACGATTTCGTCCGCGACAACGTCACCGGGACGCAGAACGTCCTCGCGGCCACGAAGGCGGCCGGTGTTGCGCGCTTCGTCCACTGCGGCACCGAGGCGGCCCTGATCGCCGGCGAGCCGCTGCGCAACGTCGACGAGACCGCACCGCTTCGGCCGGACTCCCCGGCGCCGTATGCGGCGACGAAGGCCCGCGCCGAGCAGGAGGTCAGGGCCGCGAACCGCGACGGATTCGAGACCGTGGTCGTCCGGCCGCGGTTCGTCTGGGGTGCCGGTGACACGACGCTGCTGCCATCGATGGTGGAGATGGTCAAGTCCGGCAGGTTCGCGTGGATCGGCGGCGGCAAGCAGCTCACCGACGTTACCCACGTCGACAACGTCGTCGAAGGACTGCTGCTCGGCGCGCGCAACGGGCGTGGCGGTGACGCCTACTTCGTCACCGACGGCGAGCCGGTCATCTTCCGCGAGTTCGTCTCCGCGCTGCTCGAGACGCAGGGAGTCGCCGCGCCCAGCCGCTCGATCCCGACGTGGGTGGCCGGTCCCCTCGCGGCCGCCTGCGAGGGGCTCTGGCGTGCCACCCCGCTCCCCGGCCAGCCGCCGCTGACCCGATTCACCTACTGGGTCTCCTCGCAAGAATGCACGATCGACATCGGCAAGGCCCGCCGCGAACTCGGCTACCGGCCCATCAAGGGACGGGCCGCAGGGCTCGCTGAGCTGGGTCGAATCAGCTAGCGGCCGTTGTCCTTTCGCGGTGGCGACGGAACAGGCCGCCACGGGTACGGCGTCGCGGTTCGTCGGCTTCTGTCGCAGGTTCGGCCACCGGCTCCGTCCGCTCCGTCCGCTCCGTCGTCGCCTCGGGCACGGGCGCAGGTGCGGGCTCCGTTGCGGCGACGAGCCGCTGCGCGTACTGCACGTCGCGCAATGTGCGAACGGACAAGCGGCCCAACACCAGTGCGCCGAGGAATACGATGACCGTCCCGAGCCCCGAAAAGTATGTCAGGTCCAGCAGCGCGAACTTCGCATCAGTTGAGGCCAACGGACGACCGACGTCACCGATTCTCGCCGCCTCGGCGACTGCGCGGCCGACCACGAACCAGGCCCCCGCAAGAACCGTGATCCAGCCGCCGAACATCGCGGTGGCGCGGTTCCGGGAGGTCAGCAGCAGCAGGCCACCGAGCACGGTCGCCGCGCCCGGTAGCACTTCCAGCCAGCCGCGCCCCGCGGTCCACATCCACTCTTGATTGCTGCCCCACGCGAAGTCGAAGTAGGGGCCGACGAATGGCACCAGCGCGCCCCACACACCCAACAGAATGAGCAGAAATCCGCTTGCCGCGCCGCGGCTGCGCGGAATCCGCATCCGTGAACCGCGCACCGGAGCACCAGTATCGACCTCGTTCATGACGCCTCCTTAGGACTACCCCGGGGTACCCGTCGGCGACGACGCCTAACCAGTTCACCTAACGGCAACCAAGTGCCCGTACCGTCGCGCGGGTGAGCGCGTCGATCAGGCACTCCGGCCCCGTTGAACAGCTGGTGCGCTTGCGCGCCCAGATCGACGACCTGCTGTGCCGGCTCTCGGAAGCCGAAGCGACGTGGCAGGCGTGGATCGCCGGAACAGCTCCTGAAAACCGTTTCAGTGCAGGCAATCTCGTTCACTACTGGGCGCTTCGGCAGGTCGACCTGCGGCAGATGCAATCGGAGCTCGCATCCGTCGGGCTGTCGTCACTGGGGCGCAGCGAGCCGCACGTACAGGCGTCGCTGCGATTGGTCGCCTCCGCGATCGCTGCGATGCTCGGCAGTGGCTGGTGGCCGCGTGAAGACGTTGCCGGACGCGTCGACGAGGGTGCGAAGCTGCTGCGGCAGAACGCCGTCGACCTGCTTGGACAACTCCCAGCCGGGCGCGCAGCGCGCATCATGGTCACGTTGCCGTCCGAAGCCGCAACGGACTCGTCGCTGGTGTGCGGGCTGGTCGAGGCCGGAATGAACGTCGCGCGGATCAACTGCGCGCACGACGACCCGCGGGCGTGGCGAGCGATGGCCGACAACGTTCGCGCGGCGGCGGCGACCTCTGACACCTCGTGCCTCATCGCGATGGATCTCGGCGGCCCCAAGCTGCGCACGGGCCCTCTGGAGGCGGGACCTTGTGTCGTCCGGCTGCAACCGCGGCGCGACGCGTGGGGACAGGTCCTGGCTCCGGCCCGCGGCTGGATCACCTCGGCGCAGAATCCGGTGGAGCCGCCGGAGGCGGGGACGGTGACCCTGCCCGTGCCCGACGACTGGCTCACCCGACGGCGAACCGGCGACGTCATCACGCTCACCGATACGCGCGGATCCCTGCGGCGGTTGGAGATAACAAGCGCCCCAGGCGGATTCGTCGTCACCTGCAATAGGACGACGTATCTGGCGACCGGCACCAAGCTCGGCATCAAGGGCGTCGACGATGTCACCGAAGTGGGCGAACTGGCCCCGACCGAACAAAGCATCCGATTGCGCGCCGGCGACATTTTGCACCTCACCCGCGACTGCTCGCCGGCACCGGTTGATGCGCGGGCAATCCCGCGCATCGGCTGCACATTGCCAGAGGTGTTCGACCACGCGCAGGTCGGGGAGGCCGTGTTCTTCGACGACGGCAAGCTGCACGGTCGGATCATCTCCGTCGACCCGGGTACGCTGGCCGTCCGCATCGACCATCCGCCGCAGGGGCGCGCGAAACTCAAGGCCGGCAAGGGAATCAACTTGCCCGACACAACTCTTCCCATTTCGGCACTGACCCGGAAAGATCTAGACGACTTGGAAACCGTGGTCGAGATCGCGGATCTGGTGCAAGTGTCATTCGCACGGTATCCGTCCGACGTCGAGCAGCTTATCGACGAACTGGCGCGGCTCAGCGACGACCGGCTGGGCATTGTGCTGAAGATCGAGACCCGGGAGGCGTTCGAACGGCTGCCACAGCTATTGCTGACAGCCATGAGGCGGCGCCGCGTCGGGGTCATGATCGCCCGCGGCGACCTTGCCGTCGAATGCGGTTACGAGCGAATGGCGGAAGTGCAGGAGGAGATCCTGTGGCTATGCGAAGCCGCGCATCTGCCGGTGATCTGGGCTACTCAAGTACTGGAGCAGCTCGCCAAGACCGGCGTACCCTCACGGGCCGAGATCAGCGACGCCGCAATGGGTGAGCGAGCTGAGTGCGTGATGCTCAACAAGGGTCCGTACATCGACGACGCGGTCGTCGCGCTCGACAACATTCTGCGCCGGATGACGAGCCATCACTACAAGAAGAACGCACTTCTGCGCACGTTGCATGCTTGGCAGCAGGCTGCTCATTGACTCCAATGTAGGACCAGCAACACGATCGCAGCCACCGGGAAAAGGCCCTGCACCAGCGCCGAACGCGCCTTGTCCGGCGACGACACAGCCAGCACGACGGCGGCGAGCGCCATCGATCCGGTGCCCGCGAAGATCAGGGCCGACCCGACGGCCGTGCAGCCTGTGCCGAAGAATGCGATGCCCACCGCGGTGATCACCGCGAGGAACAGGTTGTAGAAACCCTGGTTCAACGCGAGCAGTTTACTGGTCTGCGCTTCCTCCTCGGACGTCCCGAACACCGCTCGGGTGCGCGGCGTAGTCCACAGGAACGATTCCAGCACCCAGATGTACACGTGCACCAGCGCCGCGAGCGCGGCGAATACCAGAGCTGCGACTGCCATGTCAGGCCTCGGTTCCGGCGCTGTCGTCGACGCTCTCGGGCGTCGCACGCACCCCGCTCGGCGCGACGAGCATGACCAACCCGATCAGGAAGATCCACACCAGGCTGGACAGCGCGGCCGGCAACGGTATCCAGGTGTGCACAAGCGGCAGCACACCGAGCACGCCGAGCGCCGCGCTCACTTTCGCGCCGCCGAATCTTATTGTCGCGCTGTCCAACATCGCCTCCTCCCTGGACCGGGCTAGTCGAACAACCCGGCCTGACCCAATCCGCTGGGCGGCGGGATACCCAGGTGCCTCCACGCTAGCGCCGTCGCGACCCGTCCCCGCGGCGTTCGCGCGATCATCCCGGCCCGCACCAGGAACGGCTCGCACACCTCCTCGACCGTCGTGGCCTCCTCGCCCACCGCGACCGCCAACGTCGACACCCCGACCGGCCCGCCGCCGAAGCTGCGGATCAGCGCCGTCAGCACCGCGCGGTCCAGCCGGTCCAGCCCGAGTTCGTCGACGTCGTAGACCGCCAGCGCGGTCTTGGCGACGTCGCGGGTGATCACACCGTCGGCCCGCACTTCCGCGTAGTCGCGGACGCGACGCAGCAGCCGGTTGGCGATGCGCGGAGTGCCCCGCGAGCGGCGCGCGATTTCGGCACCGGCGTCGGCGACCACCTCGATGCCCAGAATGCCCGCCGACCGGCGCAGCACCTGCTCGAGTTCGGCCGGCTCGTAGAAGTCCATGTGCGCGGTGAACCCGAACCGGTCGCGCAGCGGACCGGTGAGTGCGCCGGACCGGGTGGTGGCGCCGACGAGCGTGAATGGCGCGACTTCGAGCGGAATCGACGTCGCCCCAGGCCCTTTGCCGACGACGACGTCGACCCGGAAGTCCTCCATCGCGAGGTATAGCATCTCCTCGGCGGGCCGGGCGATGCGGTGGATCTCGTCGATGAACAACACGTCGTGCTCGACCAGGTTCGACAGCATCGCGGCCAGGTCGCCGGCACGCTCCAGCGCGGGACCCGACGTCAGCCGCAACGAGCTACCCAGCTCGTGGGCGATGATCATCGCCAGCGACGTCTTGCCGAGTCCCGGCGGACCGGACAGCAGGATGTGATCCGGTGTGCCGCCGCGGTTCTTGGCGCCCTCGATGACCAGTTGCAGCTGCTCGCGCACGCGGGGTTGGCCGATGAACTCGTCCAGCGACCGCGGCCGCAGGCTGGCGTCGACGTCGCTCTCGCCGACGGTGAGCGCCGCGGACACCTCGCGCTCGTCGGCCTCGTCGATCGGCTCGAACCGGGTCATTTCCTACCCAACAGCGACAGCGCGGCCCGCAGCGCGCTCGACGTGGTGGCCTCGCCGTTTTCACCGGACAGCACCCGGTCGGTGGCCTCCTCGGCTTGCTTGGCCGCAAAGCCAAGGCCCACAAGGGCTTCCACCACCGGTCCGCGCACCGCGTGGCCGTTGGTGGCGGGCGCACCGGATGTGGACGGCCGTGCGGGTCCCACTTTGTCGCGCAGTTCCAGCACCATGCGTTCGGCGCTGCGCTTGCCGATGCCGGGCACGCGGGTGAGCGCGGTGACGTCCCCGTCGGCCAACGCTTGGCGCAGCGCGGGCGCTTCGTGCACGGCGAGCGTCGCCATCGCGAGCCGCGGACCGACACCGGAGACGGACAGCAGCGTCTGGAACAGGTCGCGGGTGTCGGAATCGGCGAAGCCGTACAGCGTCATCGAGTCCTCGCGCACGATCATCGCCGTGACGAGCCGGGCCTCGCTGCCGCGGCGCAAGGTCGCAAGCGTCGACGGCGTCGCGTTCACCCGGTAGCCGACCCCGCACGCTTCGATCACCACGTGGTCGAGGGCCACGTCGAGGACTTCCCCACGGATGGACGCGATCATCTCGCCGCCTTCACTTTCGCTTCGTACTTCTTGCGCTGCTCGGCGGACAGCGCTTCGGCCTGCGCCATCCGCGCCAGCATAGGCGCACGCCAGCAGTGACAGATCGCCAGCGCCAACGCGTCGGCGGCGTCGGCCGGTGCCGGTTTGGTCTGCAGCGCAAGGATTTTGGTGACCATCGTGGTGACTTGCGACTTGCCCGCACCTCCGGAGCCGGTGACGGCGGCCTTCACCTCGCTGGGCGTGTGGAAGTGCACATCGATGCCGCGGCGGGCGGCGGCAAGGGCGATCACTCCCCCGGCCTGCGCGGTGCCCATCACTGTCGACACGTTCTGCTGGGAAAACACCCGCTCGATCGCGATCACGTCCGGCTGATGCGTGTCCATCCAGTGCTCGGCGACGTCGCTGATCGCCAGCAGCCGCCGGTGCAGGGGCATGTCGGTGGGAGTGCGCACCACGTCGACGTCGAGGGCGGTCACGTGCCGGCCGCCGGAGCTCTCGATCAGCGACAGCCCGCAGCGCGTCAGCCCCGGGTCGACTCCCATGACACGCACTGACGCCTCCTGCCGAACAATTGTTCGACAGAACCTTAACGGGTTGACCCGACACTACCGCGCAACGACACGCGGCGCTTTACTGCGGCACCGGCGCCGGGTACTGCTGGGCCAGTGCGCCGGCTTCCGCAGCCTGTGCGAGCTCGTCGACACGGTTCCCGGACGCGCGCCAACCGCACACCAGTTCCTGCCCGACCTTTTTCCCGTCGCGCGATCGGGAGATGGGTAGCGCGGCGGACCCCCGGCTTTAGCCGTTGGGGTGAGCGCGTCAAGTTCATGCCTGTGGTGACCGCTGCCCGTGCGTTCCGGCGCGTTGAGTGTGTTAGATAGTGCCTTGCTGTCTACTGTTGTCGGTCGTGGGTGTTACGTTGCGGACGAACGCGAATATCGCGTTCCAGTGCGCGTTTCACGTGGTGTGGTGTTCGAAGTACCGCCGAGCTGTGATCGGCGGGCGGATGGAACAACGGCTCAAGCAGATCATCGCCGAGGTTGTCGAGGAGAAGGGGGCATGGTTGGTGGAGCTGGAAACCATGCCCGATCACGTGCACCTGCTGGTGGAGGTGGATCCGCAGTTCGGGGTGCACAAATTGGTGAAGGCCATCAAGGGCCGCTCGTCGCGGGCGTTGCGGGAGGAGTTCCCGTGGCTGCGGTCACGGTTGCCGTCGCTGTGGACGAACTCCTACTTCGTTGCGACGGTGGGCAGGGCGCCGTTGTCGGTGATCAAACGCTACGTCGAGACTCAGAAGAGCCGGTGAGTGGGTTGTGTTGACGGGGCGGCGGTTTCGGGTGGAGTTCACCGCCGAGCAGGCCGAGTACGCTGACCGGATCGCTTCGGTGTGCCGGGCGGTGTGGAACACCGGCTTGGAGCAGCGCCGCGAGTACCGGCGCCGCAGCGGATGGATGAACTACCGCGAGCAGGCCGGCGAGCTGGCCGAGGCGAAGGCGGAGCACCGGTGGCTGGCCGAGGTGCCCGGGCATTGTTTACAGCAGACGCTGATGGATCTGGACAAGGCGTGCCGGGCGCATGGCACGTTCCGGGTGCGGTGGCGCTCCGGCCGGCGGTGGCGGCCGTCGTTCCGGTTTCCCGAAGGTAACAAGATGGTTGTCAAGCAGCTCAACGGTCGCCATGCGCGGGTGAAGCTACCCAAGCTGGGCTGGGTGCGGTTCCGTTTGTCGCGGCCACACGACGATGTTGTGCTGCGCTCGGCAACTCTGACTCGTGACGGCCGTCATTGGTTCGTGTCCTTCCTCGTAGACGACGGACTCCAGACCCCCGAGGTGCACACTGCGCCGACAGCGGCGGTAGGTGTGGATCGCGGCGTGGTGACAGCGCTGGCGACGAGCGACGGTGAGCTGTTCGACCGGCAGTTCCTGACCGCCGGCGAGCAGGTCCGGGTGGTAAGGCTGCAGCGCAAGCTCTCCCGTGCGGCGCGGCGGGGCCGTAACAGAGACAAAGTCCGGTCGGCGCTAGCCGAGATCCGGGAGCGGGAGGCGCGTCGGCGGCTGGACTTTTGCGCCCAAACTGCCCACCGGCTCGCGGCCGCGAACGCGGTAGTCGTGCTCGAAAACCTGAAAACCAAGCAGATGACCCGTTCAGCGAAAGGAACCCTCGAACAGCCCGGAACTAACGTCAGAGCGAAGTCCGGGCTCAACCGCGCCATCCTCGCCAAGGGGTGGCACCAGTTCGCCCTGGCGCTGTCCTCGGCGGCCCGCTACAGCGGGACGCGTGTGGTGGCGGTGCCGGCTGCGTTCACGTCGCAACGCTGCTCAGCTTGTGGGCATCTGGACCCGAAATCCCGTGAGAGCCAAGCGGTATTCCGGTGCACCAGCTGCCAGCACGGGCCGGTGCACGCGGACGTCAACGCTGCGAAGAACCTACTGGCCATAGGGCTTGCGGCCACAGCCTGCTAAGACCACGCGCGCCCCTTGGGACGTGCGCGGTCGTTGAAACAGGAACCAGCAGGAAACCGCGAGGAATTACTGCTCCAACCCACCTAACAGAGGGGTTGGAATCCCCCGGCTTCAGCCGTGGGGAGGACGTCAAGAGGAAAATTATCATGTCGAGGAAGCCGATGCCGGTCGTACGGGACCGTCTTGAACCACCACCGGTGCACGGACCACGTCACCCCGTTGGGTCTGTCGCCTCTGCCACCCCACGGACCCCTATTCGATACCGGAATGTGGAGAGTATGTTTCCGACATGACGGCCGGCGGCGTGCGGACGGTCCGGAGTTTCTGCCGGGTCTGCACGTCGGTGTGCGGGATCCTCGTCGACGTCTCGGGTGACGAGGTGATTCGGGTCCGCGGTGACCGCGAGCATCCGCTGTCGCACGGCTACACCTGCCCGAAAGGCCGTGCGCTGCCGCAGATGCACCATCACCCCGAGCGGTTCGAACGCCCGCTCATCAGAACCGACGGCGGCCTACAACCGACAACCTGGGACGCCTGCCTCGACGACCTCTGCGTCAAGCTGCGCGACATCATCGACCGCCACGGCCCCGAAGCCGTGGGCATCTTGTTCGGCACCGGGGTCGGTATGGACGCCGCCGGATACCGAATGGCGCAGGGCCTTCACGCCGCGATCGGCACACCGGCGAAGTTCAGTCCGCTGACCATCGACGGCACCGCCAAGGTGTTGATCTCCGAGCTGATGGGCGGTTCGTCGGCACTCACCGGTCGCCCCGACTACGACGGTGCCACGCTCGTCATGTTGATCGGCAGCAATCCCGTTGTGTCGCATGGTCACACCGTGGGGATGCCCAATCCCACCGGGGCGATCCGCGACTTGACGAAGCGCGCACAGGTGTGGGTCGTCGACCCCCGCCACACCGAGACCGCGCGGCTGGCCACGCGGCACCTCGCGCCGCGTCCGGGCACCGACTACGCGGTGCTGGCCTTCTTGGTGCGAGAGGTGCTGCGCGACGGTGTCGAGGTGCTCGTGCAGGGTGTCGACGAGCTCGCCGCGGCGGTCGAACCGTTCACACTCGCGCACGCCGCCGAGGTCGCCGACGTTTCGCGGGCGGACCTGTCGGAGCTGCTGGCGGCGGTTCGGCGGGCCGGGCGCGTCGCGATCGACACCGGCACCGGCGTGACGATGTCGGCGAGCGCCAATGTGACGCAATGGCTTTCGTGGGCATTGCTGATCCTGACCGACTCGATGAACCGGCCCGGTGGCTACTGGTTTCACCCCGGGTTCGCATACCAGCTCGAAGCCTTCGAGCTGCCGATCTCGCCACCGGAGGGCACGTTCGGCCCGGGGCCGCGCAGCCGGCCCGAAACCCAAGCATTCCTGCGCGAGTGGCCGTGCGCGGTGCTGCCCGACGAGATCATGGCAGGCAACATCCGGGCGTTTCTGAATCTCGGCGGCAGCCTCGTCACGGCTTTCCCCGACGCCGGGTCGCTGGTGCCGGCGCTGAAGCAACTCGATGTCTTTGCGACGACGGAGATCCTGCCGAACGAGACCACCGCGCTGTCGACGCACGTGTTGCCCACCAAGGACCAGCTCGAGCGGCCCGACGTGACGCTCTGGGACATCCTCAGTCCGCGCGTCTGCGCGCAGCACACCTCGGCGGTCGTCGACGCGGTCGGCGAGCGGCGCTCGATGTGGTGGGTGCTCGCGGAGATCGGCCGTCGACTCGGACACCAGCTGGCCGACACCAGCCTGTCCGACGACGCGATGCTGGCGAGCCTGTCCGGCGGTGGCCGGTGTAGTTTCGAGGAGCTGGCCGCCTCCGGCTATGTGGAGACGCCGCGCGAGCTGCCGGCGCCATGGGTAGAGCGGCACATCGGGCGGTTGGGCGGCTGGCGGCTGGCGCCGCCGTTGCTGGTCGGTCAGCTGGCGGCGCTGCGGGAACCTGCCCCGCTGATGCTGGTGCCGCGCCGGCAGAGGCGGCGGCTGAACTCGCAACTGGAGTTTCTGGGTGAGAGCGCCGAGGTGCTGCTCCATCCGGATGACGCCAGGGCTGCCGGGGTCGTCGACGGTGAGCACGTGATCGTGCGAAGCCAGCACGGCGAGCTGACCGGGATCGCGAAGGTGGAGCCGTCGATAAGGCGGGGTGCGGTGTCGGTGCCGCACGGCCACGCTGAGGCCAACGTCAACCTGCTCACGTCGAAGGACGACATCGACCTGGTGACCGGCATGACGC
>DASWBF010000142.1:0-3653 GCA_036390735.1 Mycobacterium sp.
ATCGCGGTATCGGCCACCGTCTGCGGGACCATCGCGCCGCCGACCGCAACGCACCGCAGCGGCAGAGCATGAAGGCCCCGCCGGTCAGCTTCGGCGAACAGCGATTCCGCGATGACCGGGGCTCCGCCGATGATCGTCGCACCGTATCGGCAGACCCGGTCAAGCGACGAGCCGGCCGAAAACCGGTCCTCCAGAATGAGTTTCCCGTGCACCGCCAACGCCGACTCGAGCTGCAGCACGCCGGTGATACTCGCCAGCGGGCTGGACAAGAAGAACGCGTCGTCGCTGGTGACCTCGAGCGCGGCGACCATTTTCGCCGTGGCGCACCGGAGGCTGTTCAACGTATGGATGACACCCTTCGGCGCGCTCGTCGTTCCGGAGGTGAAGACCACGACGGCGGGCACGTCGGGATCGAGGACGGTGTCGCTGTCGTCGGCAATCGGTGCGCCATGGCCCTCGACGCGATCGAGTGGCAGCACTCGACAATGCCGGGCCAGGTCGAGCCGCTGCGAGTCGGCTTCGAAGGCCAGGGCGACCCGCGGCCGCACCGCACGGCACGGCACGCGTTGAGGAGATCGGATTCACCGCATCTGCGATCCAACAGCACCACGACCGCACCCAGGTCCAGGACTGCGAGGTAGGCGGCCACCGCAGCGTTGCGGAGCGGGGCGAGCACCAGCACCGCGTCATCGGCAGTCACCGCAGCATTCGTGAGTTCAGCCCGGACGCGGGACACCGCGGCGGCCAACTGTTTATGGGTCCACTGAGACTCATTGTCTACCAGCAGTATTCGCTGGCCACGCCCCGATCTGGAAGGTTGCCAGTATCCTGCGCGGCGGTACCGAGTCGCAGCGTCCGCCGGCGGGGGAGAGGTGGCGCGTATTCTCACGACACCGGCAGCGACTCCAAATGCTGCGCGATCGCAGCGTGATACTCGTCGATGCGCGCCGGATTCACGATCCGGAAGAACCCATCCGGCATCGGCACGTCCTTGTGCGCCTCGATGGTCATCGTCCGGGTGAAGAGCGTCATGTTCTCGCCGGGCCGGGTGAAGTGGTCAGCCTCGGTCGCATCGCGACGGCCAACTGCCAGGTGAAGGTGACGTCCTTTTCGGGGTGCGACTCGTCCCACGTGTCGCCGACCTTCAGCGGGAGTTCCGGCACGTTGCTGATTCGAGGGCTGCCGGGGTAGGCCCTCGTCCAGTTGGTCGGGTTGGTGACGAAGTCGTAGATCATCTCGGGAGGTTGCGTGAATGCGGTTTCCGAGCTTGTGGTGACGATGCCCAATGACGTTGCCTCTCTGTGTGGTACTCAGCTGGTAGGCGCGTTCTCGAACCACAAGTTCTCTTCCCGCAGGCTGCGGCTACGCCATCCATCGGGGCCTCGCACCAGCTCGTGGTGGTAATAACCGCCGCAGTGGCTGACGTCGGACATGCCAGAAAGCTGAAACGGGTTGTAGAACATCGCCCGGACGGTGGCGGTGTCGCCGTCGACCTGGCTTTCGACGTTGGTGATTTCGATGTTGGTGATGTAGTGCATGCTCATCGCGATCGCGGTGAATGCCTGGCTGAGCCAGTCGGCGACCTCGTCGCGGCTGCCGGCGATGACGCCGGCCGACGAGTAGTCGACGTAGGCGTCGTCGGTGAACACCGATCGGTACAGCGCCCAGTCCTTGGTGTCCACGGCGCGGGCGTATCTGCTGAGCAGCGCGGAGATTTCGAGTTCGTCGCTGATTCGCTGGACGTCCATCAGGCCGGCATCCCGATCGTCTTACTCTCCAGATACTCGAGGAAGCCCTCCGCACCGTTGCGCCGGCCGAGCCCGCTCTGCTTGGTGCCGCCGAACGGGCTGGTGATGCCGAAGTGGGACTTGCCGTTGATGGTGACGTTGCCGGTGCGCATCCGCATTGCGACGGCCAATGCCCGCTCGGTATCGGCGCTGCTGACCTCGCCGGACAGGCCGTAGATCGAGTTGTTGGCGATCGCGATGCCCTCGTCGTCGGTGTCGTACGGGGTGACGGTGAGGACGGGTCCGAAGATTTCCTCTTGGGCGACGCGGGAATTGGGGTCGACGTCGACGAGCAGCGTGGGTTGGGTGTAGTAACCGGTCGGCAGGTCCGCCGGGATGCCGCCGCCCGTGACGAGAGTGGCTCCGGAATCGATCCCGGATTTGATGAGGCCGAGCACCTTCTGCCGCTGAGTCTCGCTGATCTGGGGCCCCTGCAACTTGCCCGGGTCCCACGGATCGCCCACCGGGAACGCCTCCATGCTGGCCTTGAGGATTTCCAGTCCCTCGGCGTACCGACTGCGCGGCAACAGGATTCGGCTGGGCAGGATGCAACTCTGGCCGGACATCACGCAGGCCATCATCGCGGCCATCGGAAGACACGCACCCAGGTCTGCATCGTCGAGCACAATGTGCGCGGACTTGCCGCCAAGCTCCATCAGCGCCTTCTTCACCGTCGGCGCCGCGGCCGCCAGGATCGCCCGCCCGGTCGCGGTCGACCCGGTGAACGTGATCATGTCCACCCGAGGGTCGGCCGACAGCGCGGCGCCCACTTCGTTGGCATTGGATACCACGACGTTGAACACGCCGGCGGGGATGTCGGTCTCCTCGGCGACGATCCGACCGAGTTCGCTGCCGGACCACGGCGTGAGCTGGGCGGGCTTGAGGACGACGGTGTTGCCGGCCATCAATGGCGGTACGGTCTCGGCGATGTTCAAGTAGAACGGCACGTTCCACGGGGTGATCGCGCCGACGACCCCGGCAGCGTCGTACTGGATCTTGCGCCGCGCGGGACCCAGCTGCGTTTCGTGCATGCCGGTGTCCTGCAGGTAGTCGAACCCGCGGCCGTGTTCGGCCCAGTGACCCACCTCGGCGATCGGGCTTTCGATCTGGCTTCCGGTGACGCTGACCGGGCAGCCGACCTCGGTCACCACGATGCGGCGTAACCGCTCCTTGTTCTGCTCGAGGGCGCCCTGCAACTGCTTGAGGCAGTGGTAGCGGAACTCGACGTCGCGGGACCAGTCCGTGGTGTCGAACGCCCGGCGCGCCGCGCCGACTGCGCGCTCCATGTCTTCGACCGTGCCGTCGGCGGCCTGCCCGACCACTTCCTCGCTCGCCGGGTGCTCGACGTCGAACAACGCCCCGCTCGCGGTGTGCTGCAGCTCGCCGTCGATGAGCATCCGCTCCTCGCCGGCCAGCACGCCGGTGTCGCTTTGGACTCCTGTCATCGACCCGCTCCTTCCAACGACCAATCTACAATCTAAGCTTTACAGATTAAGGCGAAACTGTCACGCTGTTCTGGTGACCACCTCGATCCTGGTGTTCGACGCGTTCTCGGAGGAATTCTTCAACGACCCTATTGAGACCTACCGGCGCATGCGCGACGAGGCGCCCGCGTACTACAGCGAGCGCTATGACTTCTACGCGCTGAGTCGCCACGAAGACGTCGCGGCCGCGTTCAAGGACTTCGAAACGTACTCATCGTCCCGGGGTGTGACGCTGGAGGAGATCCAGTCGGGACCACCAGGTCAGAGCATGTTTTCACCACAGCCGGGCGATATCAGGGACACCTACGCGACCAACACCGGGCGCACCTGTCCCCGCTCCCGGTAGCGTCGCGCGATCTCGGCGTCGACGTCGTCGGCCAGT
>DASWBF010000143.1:0-2759 GCA_036390735.1 Mycobacterium sp.
CTGGACGCCGAGCGCTCCGACTCGCGCCGGCGACGCGCCCACGACGTCGCAGTGACGATCGTGCCGAACACCAGCAGCGCCTCGCGCGATTTGCCTTTGCAAGGCAGAAGTCAGGGGTTCGAATCCCCTAGGCTCCACAACTTTGTGTGACCGCCTGCCCGCGGCGGATTGCCCGTGAGGGTTCTGATGTTCAGCGCCGGCGTAATCGGCAGCGTGTACGCGGGCCGTCTGCATGACGCCGGGCACGACGTCACGCTGTTCGCCCGCGGCGACCGGCTGGCTGCACTGCGCGACCACGGATTGGTTCTCGAAGACGCCCATACCGGACGCCGCACGGTCCGTCGACTGCCACTGCTGCCCACCCTGAACGAGGCGATCAGCTTCGACGCCATCGTCGTCGCCGTGCGCCGAGAGCAGTTCGCTGACGCAACCGCCGCGCTGGCCCGGTCACCGATTACGGGCGACGTGGTGTTGTTCGGCAACGCGGCCGGGACGACGCAGCAGTTCACGTCGATGCTGGGCCCGCGCGCCCTGATCGGGTTTCCCGCCGCCGGGGGTGTCGGTGACGGCGAAGTGATTCGTTATGTGCTTATCCGTCAACAGAAAACGATGCTGGCGGAACCTGGCGGTATGATCACCACCCGCTTGCACACGTTGGCCGACGCGCTCAAGCGTTCGGGGTTCGCAACCACGCTGAGCACCGACGGGGACGGGTGGCTGACGGCGCACGCCGCGTTCGTCGTACCGATTGCGCTGGCGCTCTACCGCGTCGACGTGGACCCCACACGACTTGCGGCCGACCCGGCGACGATCCGGTTGATGGTGCGCGCGACGCGGCAGGCGTTTCTCGCGCTGCGTGGCGCCGGCAATCGTCAGGTTCCCCGCAATCTTCGTGCGCTCTATTTGTATGCGCCGGAATGGTTGGCGGTCGCGTACTGGCGACGCACGATGGCGTCGCCCAACGGCGAGTTGTGGTTCGGCGCGCATTGCCGCGAGGCGCGTGAAGAGATGATCGGCCTGGCGGACGTTGTGCGGGACGCGTGCGCGGTGAGCCAGCACCGCACACCCGAGCTCGCTGAACTGCTCGGCTCGTCTGACCGCTAGGGCTTGGGCGCCACCTCCACACTCGGCGGGCGCGGCGACGGCTCGGGCTGCATCGACCGGCGAATGATCGAGAACGCGACCGCGCCGCCGGCCAGGGCGGCTACGCCCACCGCCGTCACCAATGCGATCCGGCGCCGGCGGTTCTTGGGCTGCCGGGCGTCTTGCAGCGCCTGCGGCAGGTTCGCGACGATCTCCTGGGCGGCGGCCAGCTCACGCGCGAGGGTCTCCTGCGCCGCGCCGACCTCACTGGCGACCCGGCTCTCGCGGTAGCGCTGGCGAAGACGGCTGCCCGCCGAGTACGCGCCGTGCAGACCGAGACCGACGGTGCCGCGGGTGATGTCAACGGGTCCCACGGCCGTGTACTGCAATCCTCGGCTCAGACGCTGCCGCGGTGTCAGGCTTGTGGTTGTCACGGTTCACCTTTCTGCCGGTGGGTTGAGCGTATCGGACGGTGGCTGCCAGACCGGCCGAACGGGCGTGGCACACTGACATGTCGTGACCACGAGCCCAATTCAAACCGCAACCGCCACGCTGCACACCAACCGCGGTGATATCAAGATCGCCCTGTTCGGTAACCACGCCCCCAAGACCGTCGAAAATTTCGTCGGATTAGCAACGGGCACAAAGGATTACACCACGCAGAACGCATCGGGCGCGCCGTCCGGGCCGTTTTACGACGGCGCGGTCTTCCACCGCGTGATCGACGGGTTCATGCTCCAGGGCGGCGACCCGACCGGCACCGGTCGCGGAGGGCCGGGCTATCAGTTCGCCGACGAGTTCCATCCCGAGCTGCAATTCGACAAGCCGTACCTGCTGGCGATGGCCAACGCGGGACCGGGCACCAACGGCTCACAGTTCTTCATCACGGTGGGCAGGACGCCGCACCTGAACCGCAAGCACACGATCTTCGGCGAGGTCGTCGACCCCGAATCACAGAAGGTGGTGGACGCGATCGCCACCACCGACACCGACGCCCGCGACCGGCCGACGGAGCCAGTGGTGATCAACTCGATCACCGTCGAATAGTCAGCGGCCGGCGTAGCCCGCGGCGGTCAGTGCGTCGAGCACCTCGATCGGATCGGTGCCCACGTCCCACCGGCTGAACACGGTCAGCCGACCGTCGACGGTGTCAACTTCGAGCAAGCGCACTTTTCGCGCGAGCCGACGGAATTCAGTCATCCGGATGTGTTCGATCGCGGACTTCGGCAGCACCGTGGTACGCCACCATCCGCGGATGACTAGACCATCAGACGTGATTGCCAGCTTCGGTCGCGCCCGAAACGAGAAGCCCGCAAAGATGAGCAGGCCGACCCCGGCTGCCCCGACCAGAAGCCGGCCAGGAGCATCTGTGACGAGCGTCACAGCCGCGACCGACAGGACGATCCCGAGGAGTCCGCACCCCGCAATGGCGACCGGATTCGGTCCCCACTCAGTTTGCTGCACGGCCCGCCCATGCGCCGTTGCCACACCAAATGAAGTTATCCACAGGTGTTATCAACAATGGGGATGAATCACATCGGTGTGATTGGGTGACGGCAAAGTTTCCAGCACAGAAACAGTGCGGAAACATCGGGTGCGGAACAAGCATCGACGGCGGCTCAGCGCCAGCGCATCGTGAGCAACAAACCGGAGATCAGGAAAGCAAACGCGATCCC
>DASWBF010000144.1:0-2341 GCA_036390735.1 Mycobacterium sp.
ACGAAACCTGGAGCACACCAAGTGGTTCTGACTGGTCGAATGCTACCGCCCGCAATCGGTACAGCTCGAGCAGCGCCAGGAACCGCCCGACGATCTGAATCGCTTCGGAGCAGTCAGCGACCAGCTCCGAGAACGTCGTCCACTGGCCGGGGCCGCGCCGTTGCAAAGCGTCGAGCACCTGGCCCGCTTGTTCGGGAATCGAGACGATCGTCTCGTGCAGGTGCTCGATGGCGATTGTCGGCACCGGCCGCGGCGTCAGCGCCGTCGCGGCGATCTGCGCGAAGCTCGTCGCGTCCACGCCCAGCATCACCTCGGGCAGCAGGTCGGCGAAGCAGTCTTCCAGCGACACTGCCCGGGGGTAGCTGCGGAGTGCGGCGGCCTCCAGCTCCGCGAACATCTCGGCGACGTGCTTGAATGCCCGGTACTGCAGCAGCCGCGCGAAGAGCAGGTCGCGCACCTCCAGGAGCGCGATGTCCTCCGCGTCCTCCACCTCGCCGGCCGGCAGCAGCCGCGCCGCTTTCAGGTCCAACAGCGTCGCGGCCACCACCAAGAACGCGGTCGTCTCGTCCAATTCCAGTTGCGGGCCAATGGCTTTCGTATACGCGATGAACTCGTCGGTGACCTGATGCAGCGCCACTTCGGTGACATCGAGGCGGTGCGCGAAGATCAGCTGCAAGAGAAGGTCGAACGGCCCCTCGAAATTGTTGAGCCGGACGTGAAACGCCGGCGCTGAGTCCGTCGACGTCACGCGCCGCCGAACCGGTCGATCACCTCTCGGGCCAACGACCGATAAGCCTCCGCGCCAGTCGATTTCGGTGCCCACGTGATGATCGGTTCGCCGGCCACGCTTGTCTCCGGGAACCGGACCGTGCGGGTTATCACGGTGTCGAACACCAGATCGCCGAACCGCTCCACCACGCGGGCCATCACCTCGCGCGCGTTGATGGTGCGGGTGTCGAACCGGGTGATCACGATTCCGCTGATGTGCAGCTTCGGATTCAGCCGGTCGTGGACCTTGTCGACGGTGTCGGTCAGTAGCGCCAGCCCGCGCAGCGAAAAGTACTCGCACTCCGTCGGAATCACGACACCGTCGGCGCAGGCGAGCGCGTTGACGGTCAGCAGACCGAGTGACGGCTGGCAGTCGATGAGCACGTAGTCGTAGCGGTCGAGCACCGGATACAGCGCGCGGCCCAGGGTCTGCTCGCGGCCCACCTCGTTGACGAGCTGGATTTCGGCGGCTGACAGGTCGATGTTGCTTGGCACCAGATCGAGGTGCTTGACCTTGGTGTGCACCATCACGTCGTCGATGGACACCCGGGACTCGACGAGGACGTTGTGGATCGTCGCGTCAAGCTCGTAGTGCGGCACGCCGAGGCCCGCCGACAGCGCGCCCTGCGGGTCGAGATCGACCAGCAGCACCCGCCGACCGTATTCGGCGAGGCCCGCACCGAGGTTGATGGTCGACGTGGTCTTGCCGACGCCACCCTTCTGGTTGCACATCGCGATGACTTTGGCCGGACCGTGAGTGGTCTTCGGCTGGGGCTCGGGAATCGTCCGCGGCAGCCGACCTGTCAGGCCGACGCAGGGGTGGTCGGCTTCGTCGGTCACGCCGGACATTCGGGCGTAGTGCTCGCGGACATCCGGGCAAGCATAACTACGGTGACCGGTTCGTTACGGGCAGACGCGCAGCTAGATTTTTCCCATGAATCTGAAGCGACGTGTGCCGTTGCTGCGCTGGTCGGTGTGGCGACTGGCGCTGGGCGGCCGCACGTTCATGAAGACCGGCCAGTTCGGCGACGGCCGAGAGGCCGCGGCCGCCGATTACGTGGAGAGCCATGCGCGCCGCGGAGACATCGACGACGTGCTGACCGCGATCGACAGGTTCGCCTACGAGAAGTCGATCCTGATCAACGTCGGCGACGAGAAGGGCGCCCTGCTCGACGCCGCCGTCCGGCGAGCCGATCCGCAGCTCGCGCTGGAGCTCGGCACGTACTGCGGGTACAGCGCGCTGCGGATCGCGCGGGCCGCACCGGCGGCGAAGGTGTTCTCCGTCGAGCGCGCGGCGGCCAACGCCGAGATCGCACGGCGGATCTGGGCACACGCGGGTGTCGACGACCTCGTCACCTGCGTGGTCGGCACGATAGCCGACGGCGGCAGGACGCTCGATGCGCTGGCCACCGAGCACGGCTTCAGTGACGGCCGCCTCGACTTCGTGTTCGTCGACCACGACAAGAACGCGTACCTGCCCGACCTGCTCAGTATCATGGCGTGCGGCTGGCTGCATCCCGGTACGATCGTCGTCGCCGACAACGTCGGCATGCCCGGCTCGCCGAAGTACCGC
>DASWBF010000145.1:0-14604 GCA_036390735.1 Mycobacterium sp.
GAAGGTGCCGTGGCCGGTGAGCAGCCGGGAGTCTTCTACCCGCGGGACGCGCGATCCCACGTATCGGGTGGCGACGGTCCCGGAAGGGGGAGAGGCCATGCTTATCGCTCCGTTCCGTCGATCTACTTCTGCGCGTAAGTACAGATGCAGCGCCTCTGACAGCCGACATCAGAAGTGTCGTTATCGTACATCGAGAAGGCTATGTGCCTTTCTCGGAGAGTCCGGTTTCCGTCAGGCGTGCGCTCCTTCCGAGACATCATGGTGAATGCGGCCGCCGAGGTCAGACAGCGGCCGGCCGCCCCCGCGCCAGCGGCGGGCGATGATCTCTGCCGCGATCGACACCGCCGTCTCCTCCGGCGTGCGCGCGCCGAGGTCGAGCCCGATTGGGCTGGCAAGCCGGCTCACTTCCTCCTCGCTCAGCCCCACGTCACGCAGCCGGTTCAGTCGGTCGTCATGTGTCTGCCGGGAGCCCATCGCGCCGATGTAGCCGACCTCCGGCAGCCGCAGCGCGACCTGCAACACCGGTACGTCGAATTTCGGGTCGTGCGTGAGCACGCAGATCGCGGTGCGGCCGTCGACAGCGCCTTGCTGGGCCTGTGCGGCGAGATATCGATCGGGCCAGTCGACCACGACTTCGTCGGCCGCGGGAAAACGTGCCCTGGTCGCGAACACCGACCTGGCGTCGCACACGGTCACGCGATACCCGAGGAACGCGCTTTGCCGTGCGAGGGCCGCGGCGAAGTCGATCGCACCGAAGATCAGCATCCGCGGACGCGGCGCGTGGCTGGCCACGAACACCTCCATCCCGGCGTCCTGCCGCTGGCCGTTCGGGCCGTAGGTGAGCACGGCGCTGCGGCCGGCCGACAGCAGGCCGCGGGCGTCGTCGGTCACTGCAGCGTCGGCCCGGCTGGACCCCAGCGACCCGATCGTGTCGTCTGGCCCGATCACCAGCCTGCGGCCGAGCCACCGCGAATCGGGATGCGCGATCACGGTCGCCACCGCGATCGGGCGGTGGGCCGCGATGGCGTCGGCAACCTCCTGCAGCTGCGGGAACAACGCCTGCGACACGGGTTCGGCGAAGATGTCGATCTCACCGCCGCAGGTGAGGCCCACAGCGAACGCGTCGTCGGTGCTGATGCCGTAGCGCTGCAGCATCGGGCGCCCGGTGCGCACTACTTCGTTGGCGAGTTCGTAGACCGCCGCTTCCACGCAGCCGCCCGACACCGAGCCGGTGACGGACCCGTCGGGCGCGACAACCATCACGGCGCCCGGCGAGCGGGGGGCCGAACGAAGGGTGCGGACGACCGTGGCGACGCCGGCCGTGCCGCCGGAACGCCAGATCGACATCAGCTCGTCGAGCACGTCACGCACGATGCGAGTGTAGGCGCTCGCGAGATCACTATTCTCAAAGGCGACACGCGATTTCCCCGTCCGGAACGAGGCACGCGAAATGACTTCAGCTCGGGCGCCCGTCGTCGCCGGAGTGCTACTGGCCGCCGGTGCCGGACGGCGGTACGGCAAGCCGAAGGTGCTTGTCGACGGGTGGCTGACGGCCGCGGTGACCTCGCTGCGCGACGGTGGCTGTGACCACATCGTCCTGGTTCTCGGCGCCGCGGTGGTTGCGGCCCCCGCCGGCGTCATGGCCGTGACGGCGCCGCAGTGGCAGACCGGCCCGAGCGCATCCGTTCGCGCCGGCCTGGAGCAAGCCGCCCGACTGCGCGCGGACTACGCTGTACTGCACGTCATCGACACCCCCGATGTCGGCGCCGCGGTGGTAGACCGAGTTATCCAGTGCGCCTTGGCATCTCGCAGTGGGCTGGCCCGCGCCGTGTTCGGTGACCGGCCGGGCCACCCCGTCGTCATCGCCAAGCAGCACTGGCCGGAAGTGCTTGACAACCTCTCCGGAGACCAGGGCGCGGGCGGCTATCTGCGCAGCGCCCGCGACGTCGAGAACGTCGACTGCGCCGACCTCGCCAGCGGACGCGACCACGACGAACCGACGTGATGTCAAGCTGCGTATGTCGGTCATCGAGCAGCGCCGGGTAACTGAGGTGCGTACCGATCAGGCGGTCGGCGAACTTCTGCGCCAGTTGCGCCGAGACGAACGCACCCGAATTACAAACGGTCGCAGCGTCATCAGCGGTCTAGCCGGACGCTGGGGACCGTTGGCTCAACGCCCGCGGGAGGCTCCAGATCAAGCAACCCGGCCAGCAGCTGGACGTGCAGCCCGCCGCTGAGCTGATCGCACGCCACATCGGCCGACAACCGGCCCTGAGCGACATACATGGAGAAGAGTTTGGCGAAGATGGCCGCCAAGCGGTACGCCCCGAGAACGAGGAACCAATGAAGATCGGTGGCCCGTAGGCCTGTTAGCTCCTGCCAGAGATCGATGAATTCGTCGTGTGTCCCGATTCCCTTGAGCTGCAGGCTTTTCGGCGGCGTCATGATGATCCACCATGCGAGATCGGCCTGCGGCCCGGCGAGCGAGGCGAGGTCCCAGTCGAGTAAGCCCACCGGGGTGTAGTCGCGGTAGATGACGTTGGGCAGCCGGCTGTCGCCCCACGACAACGCGGTACCGGCAGGCAGGTTGGCCAAGAGCCACTGCTCGGCTTCGTCCGTCAGCGGCACGGGCTCTGAAGGTTTCGCCCACCGCAGCGACCGCATCCAGTACTCGAGGCAGTCACCCACGCCGTCATCGGTCGCGCCGGTCCGAAGGAACAGGAACGGTTCTGGAGTCAGGCGGTGCAACTCCGCCATGACGCGCACGGTGCCCTCCCACAGCGCGCGCCGTTGAGCTGGCGACGCCTCGACGACGAAGCCCTCGTTGGCCCAGGACGGGTTGTCCGTCGGAATGGACCCGTCGATCTTCTCCATGACGAAGAACGGGGCGCCGAGCACGTCGGGGTCGGACTCGTAGCCGACGACGGCCGGGGACGGCACCGTAGGACTTGCCATCATCGCGTCGTACATGCGGTAGTGCATCGTCAGGTCGTAGTCGAGGTACAGCGAGTCGGGCGTCGAAAGCCTGACGACGTAGCCGTCGACCTCGCTCGTCGAGTTCTGCACATCGAACAGCAGCGTTTCGTTGGCGACGCCGGTTCCGCCGGGCGGCCTCAACGACCCAACCGTCAGCTTCGGATCTTCCAACCGGGTCCGCATCCAGCTCTGCAGGCCCTGTCGCACCCGGTCGAGCGCCTGGCTCTGCTCCTTGAGCTGTGCAAAACCCCCCGCGGGCTCCGACATGGTCACGAACCTTCGGCGTAATAGGGCTCGGGCGCCAGCTGGTTCAACCGGTCCGAGCGTTCGCTGTAGAAGTAGCCCGTCTCCCCGTCCCAGTCACAGCGTCCATGGCTGATCACAAACATCAGGCCCACGCCGTCAAGATCCTTACCCACCGCGAGACTCCGCTGCATCGACGTCCACAGTGTGCGATCGCAGTGCAACTCGAGATTCAGGACGCCGCCCGACCACTCCAACGCGACGGGCAGCACCTCGCCGCCGAAGCAGAGCTCCCTCAGGCGCGGCGCCGTCTGTACTCGCGCGTGCTCGAACCGGCCGTCGACGAAGACATAGCCGCCTTCGAGGGTGATCCGTCCGTCCGACGCGTAGTAGCGCGACAGGCCCCAGCCCTTGCCGCTGGGGTACGGACACCCGAGGATGACGTGGCCTCCCCAGTCGAGCAGCGTCGAATGATCTCGGGCGCCGCGCGAGTGGTCGCGCCATCCGTAGCCGCAGAACGGGACGGTCTCGTCCAACGGCAATGTCACTGTGCCGCTTGCCCGTACGAGTTGCTCGTAATGTTCACTCGCCCAGTCATGGCTGTCCATGTCGCCGGCCCCCGATTCGAGGCTTGCCGCCGTGCGGGCATCCCATGCGGGGGTCAACAGCTCGATATCGAGGTCGGCCGAGAGCGGCTTACCGGGCCCGTCGCGGCTGACGCCTGACAGCATTTCGCTTTCCGAGGTGTACAGGCCGAACCCGTCGAACGACACATGCCAGCGGCGCCACGGCTCGATCTGCCTGAACTCGAGTCCGGGACCGGCGGGCCGGCGTTCGGGCGCCGTGTGGTGGTACGCCCGCAGGGAGAGGACGCCTTCGTTGCCGGGCAGCATGACAAGCGCGCGGTCCTCCCACATCGTCCACTTCCCGGGAACCGTGCCGAGGTGCAGCCACATCGCCACGTCGGCATCGGGGTCGTAGAGCGTGAACAGGAGATTCTCCGACCACATCGGAACGTCCGGGCACTCCGGCACGATGAAGTCACGTTCGTCCGGCAGTCCCGAGGACATGTCGATCGCCGGCCGCACTGCCTCACTCACCGGCGTGTGATTCCGCGGTGAACATGGCGACAAGCGGATATGTTGAGCACTCGCACAGCCTAGTGAAAGCGTTCACCCGCTGACCGCTTTCGGAGGGGGATCCGAGGACGATGTCGGTTTGTTGTGACATGTTCGCGTTGAACGACAAGGTGGCTGTGGTGACGGGCGGTGCCAACGGCATTGGCGCGGGGATCGCAGCAGTCCTGGCAGAAGCCGGAGCGACCGTCGTGATCGCGGATCGCGACCGTGATGGCGCTGAGCGCCAAACCGCCACGTTATCCGGGGCGGGCTACCGGGCGGTGGTGACGGAATTAGATGTCGCTGACGAGGATTCGATCGTCGCGGTGTGCGCCGACATCGCGTCCGGGGTGGGTGTTCCGTGGTTGCTTGTCAACAATGCTGGGCTGGAGGATCGCGAACTGCTGCTGGACGCGACCGCCTCGGAATGGGATCGGATCAACGCGGTGAATGCGCGTGGCGCATTCCTGATGACCCGGGAGGTGGCACGCACGATGGTCGCTGCCGGCCGGGGCGGGCGCATCGTCAACATAGCCTCGAATGTGCTGCGCGGCGGCATCGTCAAAGGTCTTACTTCGTATGCCTCTTCGAAGGGCGCGCTCGTCGGGTTGAGCACCGCGAGCGCATTTGAACTCGCCGAACATGGCATCACGGTCAATACGATCCTGCCCGCGGGAGTCATCACTCCCGGTGCTATCGGCGCGAAGGGGCCGGCGACTGAGGGGCCGGCCACGCGTCCGACACCGTTCGGCTTCCAGGACCCGCGCGAGATCGGTGCTGCCGTCTTGTTTTTCGCATCGCCGGCGGCTCGACCGGTCACTAATCAGGTGCTCGCAGTCGATGGCGGGTTCTCTATTGCGTAGTGGCACCGACGGTCTCGAGACGCCGTTTAGGGTCACCAGCTCGTCGCCATTGTCTCCGGACTCACCGGCCTATTCGTCGAAACGGTGCGGCATGTCGCCAGGGCCCCAGTCGTGGTGGAAGCGGTGTGGCCCGTCGCCGTCGCCGTAAACGATCAGCGCGACCATGAAGACGGTGTAGCCGATGGCCAGCAGCAGCAACAGCGCGCCCGCAATCCACAACGAGAGTTGACCGAGTCGCCGGACCCGGTCGGATGCGGCCCGGGCGCCCGCCGCGTCACCGCGCGCCCACGGGGGATACACATTGAACGCATGCGTGAACGCCGAGAACGACAGCGGCCAGAAGAACAGCAGCGATGCGACCGCCCATCCGGCATGCACGGGTGGCGTCGGCTCTGGGGCCGAGGACGTCCTGTGGGCAACGGCGCAGACTCGGAAGCGGGTGTCTCGGTCATGGTGACCTCCTCATGTCGGCTGGTTACCACCGTAGACACCAGGTTTGGGCAGCGGCGGTCGATAATCACGGCGTGACGCAAGAAGACCAGAGGGCACCCGTGCCTGATCACCGCCTTCGCCGGATGACCGGGCGCGATCCGCACGAGCGGTTTCGTGTCGCAACACCGTTGGAGCTGCTGTTCGATCTGACATTCGTGGTCGCATTCGGCGTTGCCGCTTCGGAATTCGCGCACGCGCTCGCGGAGAACCATGTCGGTTCGGGGCTGTTGGCGTTCGTGTTCGCGACGTTCGCGGTGTGGTGGGCGTGGATCAACTTCAGCTGGTTCGCGTCCGCCTACGACACCGACGACTGGATGTACCGGCTGGCCACGATGGTGCAGATGGTCGGCGTCGTCATCTTGGCGCTGGGCCTGCCGCAGACATTCGCGTCGGTGGTAAAAGGCCATTACATCGACAACCGGATCATGGTCGCCGGGTATGTGGTGATGCGCATCGCGATGGTGGCCCAGTGGCTGCGGGCCGCCAAACAGGATCCGGTTCATCGGCCGGCATGCCTGACGTACGCCGTCAACGTGACCATCGCCCAGATCGGCTGGGTGGGTCTCTTCATCGCCCACACCACGTTCGGGGTCACGCTGGTGTTCGTCTGCGTGTTGATCGGGGTCGAGCTGCTCGGACCGTTTATCGCTGAAACGCGCAAGGGCGGGACACCCTGGCACGCCCACCACATCGCGGAGCGACACGGGCTGCTGACGATCATCGCGCTCGGTGAGGGCGTGATCGGCACCGTCGCGTCGGTGTCGGCGGTCGTGTCCGCGCAGGGCTGGAGCGTGGACGCGGCGCTGGTCGCGCTCGCCGGCATCGGGCTGACGTTCGGGATGTGGTGGACCTACTACGTGATCCCGGCGGCGCCGCTACTGCACGTGCACAGGCAGCGTTCGTTCACTTTCGGCTACCTGCACTTCCCGATCATCCTCGGCATAGTCGCCACCGGGGCCGGACTGCACGCCGCCGCGTACTACGTCGAGCACCACTCGAAGCTGGGATCGGCGGCCACCGTGCTGACCGTCGCGGTTCCCGTGGCCGCCTACCTCGCGACGGTGTACCTGCTCTACATGCTGCTCGTGCACACGCGGGACGCCTTCCACGTGCTGCTGGTGGTGCTCACCGCGGTCGTGCTGGTGGCGGCCGTGGGGTTGGCGGCGGCGGGGCTGTCGATGCCGGTGTGCCTGCTGATCGTCACGCTCGCACCGGTGGTCACCGTGGTCGGGTTCGAACTGCTCGGCCACCGGCGCGCGACGGAGGCGGTCAACCGGTCACTGGCCGACGGGACGACCTAGTGGGCCTATTGGTTGCCGTAGACATTGGGTGATCGCCGAATGTCCTCACGGCACTGAAAGCGCGTATGGTTCGTCTCCTCGACGCACACCCGGACCTGCGACTCGATGTCTGCCGGGTACACCTCATCCGTGGGACCCGGAGTCACCGACGGAGTCGGTATTTCTTTGAGGTAGGCCCACAGGCTGGTGTCGGTGGCTACCGGATTCTTGGCGCAATACGCCCTCTTGCCGTTGGTGGTCTGGCCCTCCGCTCCGAGGAGCGCGCAGTCGGCTCCGATGGCGACTACGGGTATCGGCGGCGAGTTCGATGCGGGCGGGGCCGACGTCGTTTCGTCGCGGTGGAACAACACGAACGCGACCGCCGAGACGCCGACGAGCAGCAGCGCAAGCACCGCCGCGACCACGACGGCCGGCCGCCGCCCTGACGGGCCCTTTGCGTCTCGCTGGGGCCGTGCCCGGTGCCGCCGCCGGGCCGCGATCGGTGACGCCGTGGTGGCTTCGGTGGCACCGGTTTCGGCGGCCACCGTGCCGAGCCCCTGCGCGAGCGCGTCGGCGAAGTCTGTGCACGTGTCGTAACGGTCCTCGGGGGCCTTGGAGAGCGCCTTGGAGAACACCGGGCCGAGGTCCGAGAGGGCGGGACGCCGGGTGCCGATGGGCGGCGGTGGCGCGCTGAGGTGCTGGCTGATGACGACCGCAGGGTTGGAGTGCTGAAACAGTGGCGTGCCGGTGAGCAGGTGATACGCGGTGGCCGCCAGCGCATACTGGTCGGCGCGGCCGTCCAGCTGTTCGCCCATAAGCTGCTCGGGCGCGGCGTAGGCCACCGTGCCGACCGTCATGTTGGTGCCGGTCAGCCCGCTGGCGTCGTCGACCCAGCGCGCGATCCCGAAATCGGCCAGCAAGGTCCTCTCGGTGCCTGAATCACCGTGTGAAACCAGGATGTTCGCCGGTTTGACGTCACGGTGCAGCAGCTGGCGCTGATGGGCGTAGTCCAACGCCTCGGCGACCGCGGTGATGATCCTGACCACCTCGTCTGGCGGCATGCCGTTGGGGTAGCTCTCCTGCAGCAGTCGCGCGGCGTCGGTGCCCTCGACGTAGTCCATCGAAATCCACAGCTGGCCCTCGAACTCACCGCGGTCGTGGACACCGACGATGTGCGGGTGCCACAGCGTCGCGGCGATGTCGGCCTCGCGGTTGAACCGCTGGCGATACTCCTCGTCGCCAGTGAACGTGGTGGGCAGCACCTTGAGCGCGTCGTTGCGCGGCAGTCTGGGGTGTTGGGCCAGATAAATCTCGCCCATCCCCCCGGAACCCAGGTGCCGCAGGATCGTGTAGCCCGCGAAACTCTGGCCATCGGCCAACGGCATGGGCGCATCCTACAAGTCTTTGGCGCGGACTCCGCGCGATGCTGCCCGTTGCCAGGTTGGCAGGGTTACCCAGGCAAATCGTCGGCGACGCGGTCGAGGAATTCACGCACCCGGTCCGGGTTTTCGAGCGTGAACCGCGCCGCGGAGCGGCGGTCGCCGTCCTCGGTGTGGCGCACCAGAATGCCGATGCCGTCGGCTTTCACGGCGTCGAATCCGTCCTCGTCGGTCAGGTCGTCGCCGATGTAGATCGGCAGCACCTTCTGGGAGACTTCATTTGATGTCGCCGGCCCTGCGGATCGGGCGATTTGCTCGCGGATCCACTCCAGGGTGGTGCCCTTGTTCCAGTCGACGTCGGGGCGTAGCTCAACGACCTTGCGGCCGTTGGTGACTCGCAAGTGTTCGCGCCGGCCGACCCGGTGTATGCTCGCCGCCACCTCGCCGACGTTGTCTGCCGCAACGTCGCGGTAATGCACCGCGACGGCAAACCGCTTGTGTTCCACCCTGGTTCCCTTGATGTGCGCGAGAGTCTCGCGCAGGTCTGCGGCGGCGCGCTCGAGCACCGGCACGGCCGCCGCGGCGTCGTCGTTCTGGCGGTAGCTGCCGTCGGGCGCAATCGACTCGAAGCCGTGGCTGCCCGCATACCACAAGCCGGGTACGGCCACGCGGTCGCGGATGTCGGCGAGATCGCGCCCCGACAGGATCGCGACGGGACACCGCTCGGCCAGTCGAGCCAGGGCCTCCGCGGCGCCGTCGACCAACCGCGCGGAGTCAGGGTCGGGGACGATTGCCGACAGCGTGCCGTCGAAGTCGAGGCAGACCGCGGGGCGGTCACCGGCGAGGACGTCGGTCACCTCGCGATACGACTCGAGCGCGTCGGGAATTTCCGACATCCGGCTGTCACCGGTGCGCACACCGACGGCGGCGAGATCGTCGACCACGACGTCCGCGCCGCGCTCGGCCAATTCGCTGGCATGTCCTAGCCCTATCACCAACGAGAACCCGCCGTCTCGGGCGGCGACGATTCCGTCGGCAGTGGCGTCGACGACCACGGACCGCTCCGCGCGCGCACCCATCCGCTGCGCGGCGTCGCGCAGGTCTGCCGGATCCGCCGCGCCTTCGGCAGTCGCCGTCCCAACCCCCGCGCCATGCAATCGCTGCACCAGCTCGGCCACCGAATCATCCTGTGGCACAACGAAAATCACCGCGTCGTGCAGGCGGGGATCGATAGTCACCTTTGGCGTCGTCACGCCGAAATCCTTGCACACCTATCCCGCGTGCAACGCCGCGGCCAGCGCACGGATATCGGCGCCGGGCGCGTCGTAGCCGGGGAAGTACACGCAGACCCGCTGGGCGATGTCGCCGAACCGGCGCAGGATCTCGGCGGCGCACTCCTCGGGCGTGCCTCGCACGGCAAGCGTGGTCAACAGGTCGTCGTCGATCAAGTCGACCATCGCCGCGACGTCCGCGCGTTTGGACAGCTGGTTGAGCCGGGGTTGAAGCTCGGCGCGTCCCTCGACTTCCAATACGGGCAGGTAGGCGGGCGTCGACCCGTAGAACGCCAGCAGCGCGCGCACCCCGTTGCCCGCCGCCGTCAGCTGTGAGTCGGTGCGCCCGATCGCCGCGATCACCTGCGGCACGATGTCGAAGTCGGCTCGGTTCCGCCCCGCCCGGCGCAGCCCCTCGTCGATCGCGGGGAGGGTCCGTTCACGGAAGTGGCGAACGGAGTGAAACGGCATGACGAGGAGGCCGTCGGCCACCTCAGCGGCGGCTCTGGTCATCAGCGGGCCCAGCGCACCGAGATAGATCGGCGGAATGCCGTGCGGGTTGGGTCCCGGGTCGAACACCGGGGTCATCAGCGTGTGCTTGGTGAACTCGCCATGGAATTCCAGCGGCCGGTTGTGCTGCCAGGCCTCGAGGATCGTACGCACGGCCAGCGCCGTCTCGCGCATGCGCGCGGCCGGACGGCTCCACGTGCTGCCGTACCGGCTTTCGATGTGCGGCCGGATTTGCGAGCCAAGCCCGAGGCGAAACCGTCCGCCCGACAGCAGCTGCAGGTCGTAGGCGGCGTGCGCCAGGTGTAGCGGACTACGCGGCAACGCGATGGCCACGTTGGTCATCAGCTCGGCGTCGGTGGTGGCCGCGGCGGCGGCCAGCGGCAGGAAAACGTCGTACTGGCCCTCGAACGTGAACAGGCCGTCGACCCCGGTGGCGGCCAGCTCCCGCGCGCGCTCGCCGGCTTGATCCGGACGCCCGTCGAGTTGCACATGCAGAAACATCGGCCGCACCCTACCAAGGGGTCGAAACTGCTCACAGATCGTCGTTTTCGACTTTTCGACGATCTCACAGCAGTGTCGACGCAGGAGGAGTGTGAAAAGTGATGCGATTGTTACGGATGGCGTTGGCGTTAAGTATGGGGCAATTGTCGTATTCTGTGGCTCGTGTCGATTACCCGGCGCGATCTGCTCAAACTCGCGGCCGTGGCTCCGGCGGCCGTCGGTGCCGGCGGAGCTTTGAGCACGGTCGTGTCGGCGGCGCTGGCACCGGCCGCCTCGGCGGCACCCCTCGGCGTCCTGCTCGACTACGCCGCCGGTGTGATCAGCGCGGCCGACATCCGTGCGTCGGGCGCGATAGGCGCCATCCGCTACGTCTCGGATCGTCGCCCGGGCGGGGATTGGATGAAAGGCAAGCCGATCCAGCTGCCGGAAGCCCGCGACCTTTACCACCAAGGGCTGAAGATCGTGTCGTGCTACCAGTTCGGCAAGCAGGACACCGCGGACTGGCTGGGAGGGCAGGCCGCAGGCGTGCGCCACGCGCAGCGCGGCTGGCAGCTGCACACCGCCGCCGGCGGGTCCTACGCCGCGCCGATCTACGCGTCGATCGACGACGACCCGACTCCCGATCAGTACCGTGCGCTGGTAGCGCCATTCCTGCGCGGTTGGGAGTCGGTGCTGGGCCATCAGCGCGTCGGTGTCTACGCGAACGCCCCGACCATCGAGTGGGCGCGTCAGGACGGGCTGGGCGCGTACTACTGGCAGCACAACTGGGGCTCGAAGGGTGTGGTCCACCCGGCCGCGCATCTGCACCAGGTCGAGATCGACAAGCGCAGCGTCGGCGGCGTCGGAGTGGACATCAATCACATTCTCAAGCCGAACTTCGGTCAGTGGGATTAGCTGCAACCCGGTTCAGTTAGCGCTCCAGCAAACTTTTTTCGAATTCGTCAGTGAACAATTGTCGACTGAAGACCCGAGCAAGTGCTTGCCCGAATATGCGAAGCTGGCGAGATTCGATGGAAAGACCTTCATAACGATTTGATAACAATCATGCTGTGAACAGCGCTGTTATAGCTACTCGACCGTAACCACCGGCACGCAGGACGTTTGTCACGCGGCCCCGAGGGCCCGGTTAGACCGGTCGTCATCTAGGCCGGGGTTACTAATGCGTAGAACTCGTCAGTAACCATTCCGCCGCCGGGTGAGGCCGGTTTCTTATGCCACTCTTATTGCAGCCAGCGGGGCGAGCTCTGCCGTGGCGGACCGTCGCCGGCACGTCGGGGTGGCCCGGCATCGCTGGGATTCGACGGGGAATCGCAACATACGCCAAGAAAACTCCAAGACGACGACAAGACGATCACGCAAGAGACATGAGACCAAAGGGTTGAGGAGACGCGGAACGTGACGATCCATGAATACGACAGGGCGCCAGCTGGCCGCGACGGCGCTTCCCCGAAGCCCGCGCCGAGTGCTCATGCCCTCGTCGATCGTCTGAGTGCCGGTGAGCCGTATGCGGTCGCGTTCGGTGGGCAGGGCAGTGGATGGCTGGAGAACCTCGAGGAGCTGGTGTCGTCCGCCGGCATCGAGGATGAGCTTGCCGCACTGGTGGCCGAGGCCGAGGTGATGCTCGAGCCGATCGCCGACGAACTCGTGATCGTGCGCCCGATCGGCTTCGAGCCGCTGCGCTGGGTGCGCGCCCACGCGGCCGGCGAGCCGGTGGCCAGCGCCAAGCATCTGACGTCTGCCGCCACGTCGATGCCCGGAATTCTGCTCACCCAGCTGGCCGCCATTCGCGCGCTGACGCGTCAGGGCATGGACTTCGCCGCCACCCCGCCCGTCGCGCATGCCGGCCACTCCCAGGGGGTGCTGGCCGTGGAGTCGCTACGTTCGCGCGGCGCCCGCGACGTCGAACTGATGGTGCTGATCCAGCTCATCGGCGCCGCCTGCACGCTGGTCGCCCGGCGACGCGGCATTTCCGCATCGGGCGATCGTCCGCCGATGGTGTCGGTCACCAACGCCGATCCCGAGCGGATCCAGGAGCTGCTCGACGAGTTCGCAAAGGACGTCCGCACCGTGCTGCCGCCGGCGCTGTCGATCCGCAACGGCCGGCGCTCGTCGGTGATCACCGGCAGCCCCGAGCAGTTGGCCCGCTTCGAGCTGTACTGCCAGCAGATCGCCGACATCGAGGCCGCCGAACGCAAGAACAAGCTGCGCGGCGGCGCCGTGTTCAACCCCACCTTCGAGCCGGTGGCTGTGGAGGTCGGCTTCCACACCCCGCGGTTGGCCGATGGCGTGACGATGATCGACCGGTGGGCCGAGAAGATCGGCCTCGACGCGAAACTGGCGCACGAGATGGCCGAGTCCATTCTGGTTCGTCCGGTGGACTGGGTCGACGAAGTCGAGAAGCTGCACGACGCCGGCGCGCACTGGATCCTCGACCTCGGGCCGGGCGACATCTTGACCCGGCTCACCGCGCCCGTGATCCGCGGCCTGGGCGTCGGCATCGTCCCGGCCGCCACCCGCGGCGGGCAACGCAACCTGTTCACGGTCGGTGCCGTTCCGGAGGTGGCGCAGCCGTGGTCCAGTTACGCACCGAGCGTGGTCACCCTGCCCGACGGTGCGGTGAAGCTGTCGACGAAGTTCACCCGACTCACCGGCCGCTCACCGATCCTGCTGGCGGGGATGACACCGACGACCGTGGACGCCAAGATCGTCGCGGCCGCGGCCAACGCCGGGCACTGGGCCGAACTGGCCGGCGGCGGCCAGGTGACCGAAGAGATCTTCACCAAGCGCATCGAGGAGCTGCAGACGCTGCTTGAACCAGGCCGCACCGTTCAGTTCAACTCGCTGTTCCTCGACCCGTACCTGTGGAAGCTGCAGATCGGCGGCAAGCGCCTGGTGCAAAAGGCCCGCCAGTCGGGCGCACCGATCGACGGCGTCGTCGTTTCCGCCGGCATCCCGGATTTGGAAGAGGCCGTCGACCTCATCGACGAGCTGAACAGCGTCGGCATCACCCACGTCGTGTTCAAGCCCGGCACCGTCGAGCAGATCCGCTCGGTGATCCGGATCGCCGCCGAGGTGCCCACCAAGCCGGTGATCGCACACATCGAGGGCGGACGCGCGGGCGGGCACCACTCGTGGGAGGACCTCGACGACCTGCTTCTGGCCACCTACTCGGAGCTGCGGGCGCGGTCCAACATCACGGTCTGCGTCGGTGGCGGCATCGGCACACCCGAGCAGGCCGCCGAATATCTCACCGGCACGTGGGCGGCGCGACACAATTTCCCGCTGATGCCGATCGACGGCATCCTGGTCGGCACCGCGGCGATGGCCACCAAGGAGGCCACCACCTCACCGCAGGTCAAGCAGATGTTGGTGGCCACGCAAGGCACAGATCGCTGGATAGGCGCCGGAAAAGCCCAGGGCGGCATGGCATCTAGCCGCAGCCAGCTCGGTGCCGACATCCACGAGATCGACAACGCGGCGTCGCGGTGCGGCCGGCTGCTCGATGAGGTGGCCGGCGACGCCGACGCGGTGGCTGCCCGCCGCGACGAGATCATCGCTGCAATGGCCAACACCGCCAAGCCGTACTTCGGCGACGTCGGTGAGATGACCTACCTGCAGTGGCTGCGGCGGTACGTGGAATTGGCTATCGGAGAAGGCAATTCGACTGCCGACGCCGCCGCGCCGGGCAGCCCGTGGCTGGCCGACACCTGGCGCGACCGCTTCGAGCAGATGCTCAAGCGCGCCGAAGCGCGTTTGCATCCAAAGGATTTCGGGCCGATCGAGACCCTATTCTGTGACGAGGAGTTGTTGGAACGGCCCGACGACGCGATCGTCGCGCTGCAGTCTCGCTATCCCGACGCCGAGACGATCCAGTTGCATCCGGCCGACGTGCCGTTCTTCGTCGAGCTGTGCAAGACGCTGGGCAAGCCGGTCAATTTCGTCCCGGTCATCGACAAGGACGTGCGCCGGTG